>JBPCSR010000034.1:0-7567 GCA_051006935.1 Gaiellales bacterium | reverse complement strand
CTCGTGCCGCAGCTGTCCACGGGCTTCACCGATGCGGCCTACGTGCGCCAGGCGTTCGGCACGGTCGCCTACGGGTTCTGGCCCGTGCGCCACACCCCGCTCGACGTCTACGAGGGCGGCATGCACAACAAGGACGAGCGCATCCACCGCGACGACCTCGGGCTCGCCACGGCGATGCAGATCGCGATCGTCGAGCGCCTGCTGGGCTAGTCGGCGTCGCGCGGATACAGCGCGGCGACGATCAGCGTCATCAGCGCCGCGCCGACGACGATCGCGATCGGGGCCCTGGCGCTGCCGGACGTCATCATCAGCCCCGTGGCCGCGAAGGCCACGGTGCCGCCGAAGACCGCGCCCGCGACGTTGGCGGTGAGGGAGTAGCCGGTGTAGCGCAGCTCCGTCGGGAAGCTCTCCATCAGGATCACGATCTGCGGGACCACCACCAGGCCGATCGCGATCGAGAGCAGGACGCCGCCGAGCGCTGCCGGGGCCGTGCCGCCATGCGTGATCAGGAGCCACGCCGGATACGCGACGACGAGGAGGACGGCCGATCCCGCGAGGACCGTGCGCCGTGCGCCCCAGCGGTCGCTGATCTCGGCGCTCACGCGGTAGGTGACGATGACGACGGCGAGATTCAGCGTGGCGAGCAGGAACGACGTCGAGAACGTCAGTCCGGCATGCATCTGGAGGAAGGCGGGGATGAACGTCGCGAGGAAGTAGTAGAAGGCGTAGCCGCCGCCGATCAGGAAGAAGCCGCGGATGAGCGCGCCGGCGTGGGACCGCGCCACGGCCGCCACCGGGTGCGCGACGACGCGCCCCTCGTCACGCGCCGCTTCGAACTCCGGCGACTCGCCGGCACCGCGCCGGACGATCGCGCCGATGACGAGCAGCGGCAGCGTGAGTGCGAACGCGAGGCGCCAGCCCCACGCGTCGAGCTGGCTCTCCGACAGCGCCGACGAGATCGCGAAGGCGACGACGGCACCCAAGAGGAGGCCGCAGGTGATCGCCGACTCGGCCCAGTTGATCGCACGCGCCCGCCGCCCCGCCGCCGCGTGCTCGCCGATGAACGTGATCGCGCCGCCGCCTTCGCCCCCTGCCGAGAAGCCCTGCAGGAAGCGGAGCGCGACGAGCAGCAGCGTCGCCCACTGGCCGATCTGCGCGGGCGTCGGCAGGCACGCCATCAGCACCGTCGGGACGGCGATCGCGACGATCGCGATCATCAGCGTGCGACGACGGCCGATGCGGTCGCCGAGGGAGCCGAACACGATGGCGCCGAGCGGGCGCGCGATGAAGCCGACGCCGAAGATCGCGAACGTCCGCAGCACGCCCGCCATCTCGTCGTCGGCCGGGAAGAAGACGCGTGCGAGGACGACCGCGAAGGCGCCGAAGATCGCGAAGTCGTACCACTCGATGATCGAGCCGACGGACCCCGCGATGTACGCGCTGCGCGATGCGGCGGCGTTTCCTTGAACTCCGTTCGATGCGCTCATCGTCCGCATCATGCCCAATCCACCGTCGGTGCACGTGCGTTTGGCACGCGCCGAGCGGTCGTGCGCGTCAGGCGCCGGCTTCCGCCGAGCGGAGGCCGAAGATCGCCCACACGCCGAGCACGATCCCGCCGACGATCACCACGAGCCACGCGGCGAGCACCGGTCCGCCCGTGCCGGCGAGCAGGCCGCGCCCGCCCTCCAGCAGGAACGTGACGGGGTTGACGTCGGCGACGTGGCGGATCCATCCGCTGAGGAGCTGCAGCGGCACGTAGACGGGCGCGAGGAAGAGCAGGATGAAGAGCGGGATCTGCATGAACGGTGTGACGCTGAGCGACTGGAAGCGGAACGCGATGCCGAGCGCCCACAGCGAGCCGAGGATGTTCGACGTCAGCGCGAGCAGGTAGAGCAGCGCGATCTGCCACGGCGAGCCGACGAGGTCGGCCCCGCACGCCACCGCGACGATCGTCACGAACGCGATCGTGAACGCGGCGCGGATCATCGCCGCGAGGGCGTAGCCGCAGAGGATCGCCGAGCGGTGCGGCGCGCCGAGCATCAGCCGCCGCGCGAAGCCGTTCTCGAAGTCGCGGGCCACGGCGAAGCCGATGAAGATCCCGCCGAACATCGACGACTGGAACAGCACGAAGACGTACTGGAACGACGTGTAGCCCGGCGCGTAGTCGAACCCGGGGATGCGGTTGAGGTCGGATAGGCCGCCGGCGAACGCGGCGAAGAACAGCATCGGGAACAGCAGGCCGGGGATGATCAGTGCCGGGTTCGTGAAGAACGCGCGCGACTGGCGCCGGGCGATGCCCGACACGCCGCCCCACCAGATCGGGAAGCCGGTCACGTGCGCTGCAGCCTCCCGCGCAGGGCCACCGCCGACAGCGCGATGCCGACGACCATGATCGCGAGCGCCACGGCGAAGCCGGCGGCGAGCGTCGGCCAGTCCCAGCCGGCGATGATCAGGCTGCGGACCGCGTCGACGAGGTACGTGATCGGGTTGACGGTCGCGGCCCAGCGGAACCACGTGATGGGGATCAGGTCGAGCGGCAGATTGATCGTGCTCAGGAAGAGCAGGACGAAGAGCACGGGGAAGAGGCCCTGGACCGCCTCGCCGTTGCCGGTGCGCAGCGCCGCGGCGACCCCGAGCGCCCCGAAGCCGATCGCCATCAGCACGACCAGCAGGTAGAGCACGAGCACGCCGCCGACGCCCGAGGCGATGGAGGCACCGCCGATGAAGCCGGCGGCGAGGTAGCACGTGGCCTGGAAGACGCCGAGCGCGATCGCGCCGCCGAGCTGCCCGAGCACGAGCGCCGCGCCGCTCATCGGCGTCAGCGAGAGGCGGTTGAGGAAGCCCGAATCGATGTCGGTCGCGAGGTCGGTGCCCGCGCCGCCCGTGGCGAAGATCGCGCCCTGCATGAACGTCACCGCGAGCGCGAAGTCGAAGTACGAGACGTCGGGGAACCCGGGCAGGTTCTCGGCCGCGTGCAGGCCGCCGGCCGAGACGAACAGCAGCATGATCGGGAAGATGATCGCGGGGATGATCGCGGCGGGCTGGCGCAGCGTCCGGCGCACGGAGCGCTCCGAGATCACCCGCACCTGGAGGGCGAGCGTGCTCACCCCTCGGCGTCGTCCTCATCGCCGTCGCCCGAGCCCTCGAGCGAACGACCGGTCTGCTCGAGGAAGACGTCGTCGAGCGTGGGCTCGCGCAGACGCAGCTGGTGGATGGCGATGCCCTCCGCGTCGAGCGCGCGGACGATCGCGGCGACGTCGCCGACGCCCTCGGCGAGGCGGATCGACGCGCTCGTGCCGCGCGTGGCGATCGGCGTGCCGAAGCCCTGCAGCACGCGCTCGAGGTCGCCGAGGCGGTCGGTGTCGTGCGGCTCGATCTCGACGCTGGAGCGGCCGACGGTCGCCTTGAGCGCGTCGGGCGTGCCCTCGATGACGATGTGTCCGTGGTCGATGATGCCCACGCGGTTGGCGAGCGCGTCGGCCTCCTCCAGGTACTGCGTCGTGAGGAAGACCGTGACGCCGTCCTCGCGGGCGAGCCGCGCGACCTCGTCCCAGAGCGCGGTGCGGCTCTGCGGGTCGAGGCCCGTCGTGGGCTCGTCGAGGAACAGCACGCGCGGGCCGTGGAGCAGGGCGAGCGCGAGGTCGAGGCGGCGCTTCATGCCGCCGGAGTACCCGCCGACCTTCCGGTCCGCCGCGTCGGTGAGCCCGACGCGCTCGAGGAGCTCGTCGCCGCGACGCTTGAGCTCCGCGCCCTTCATGCCGTGCAGCGAGCCCTGCAGCTTGATGTGCTCGCGTCCGGTCAGGAACTTGTCGAGCGCCGCCTCCTGGAGCGCGGCGCCGATCGCACCGCGCACCTCGGCGCCCTGCGTGACGATGTCGAAGCCCGCCACGCGCGCGCTGCCCGCGGTCGGCGGCAGCAGCGTCGTGAGCATGAGCACGGTCGTCGACTTGCCCGCGCCGTTCGGGCCGAGGAAGCCGTAGATCTCGCCCTCGGCGACGTCGAGGTCGATGCCGTCGACGGCGCGCGGGCCCTTCTTGAACTCGCGGACGAGCCCGCGCACCTCGATCGCTGCCATTCGCGCAGTGTATGCGCGCGCCGCTGCGCACTTCGCCACCGGGAGCGCCTCCTGCCGGTGCGCCGCCGGGTGCCGGGTGCGCGAGGGCTCGGGCCCGGCAGGTCCGCCTGCGGGCTCGTGGAGCGGTTTGCGCGCAGGGCGTACGAACGGGTTCGGTACCGTGGGGGCGTGGCGCTCTCCCAACTCGCACTGCTCCAAGCCGTCAACGGCGTCGTGTGGACGCTGCTCGGGCTCCTCAACGTGATCGCGCTGATCACGGCGGACGGCGCACCGCTGTTCGGGTGGTGGCAGGCCAGCGGGATCGCCGTCGCCGTGACGGTTGCGCTGGGCGTGCTGACGATCCGCGCGATCCAGGGCGCGCTTGCGCGCGCGGAGCCCGCCGTCGGCGTGTTCTTCGCCGCGCCGAGCCAGACGATCGGACGTTGCATCGGGCCCGCCGCCATCGCCGTCGCGATCCTGGTGGCGCTCGCGCTGATCCCCGGCGGCGAGGGATACCGCGGGCTCGCCGCGTTGATGTTCCTCGCGATCGGCGGGTCGTACCTGCCGATCGCCGCATGGGTGCGGCGGTTCGAGGAGATGAACGGCGTCATCGTCGGTCAGCCCGTCAATCGCGCCGGCATGAGGACCGGTGCGATCCGCGTGCTGCGCCTACCGCGCTGAGTCGCCACTCCGTCGGATACATTGACGGCTTCCGTTGGAGGCCCCCATCAGCGACGCCCTTCCCCCCGAAGCCCAAGTGATCGGCACGCTCTGCGGATTGAACGTCTCGCAGGCGATGTACGTGGCGGCCGAGCTCGGCGTGGCCGACGCGTTGCGCGATGGACCGCGACCGATCGGCGAGGTGGCGAGCGCCGTCGGCGCCGACGCGGGGGCCCTGCGGCGGATCCTGCGCACGCTCGCCATGACGGGGTGCTTCAGCGAGGTCGAGCGCGGCGTCTTCGCGAATACGCCCCAGTCGGAGACGTTGCGCAGCGATGTCCCCACCAGCGTGCGCGACCTGGTCCTGTGGGTGGGCGCCGAACCCCACTGGCGCGTCTGGGGCCGCCTGCTCGATGCCGTCAAGACGGGGCAGCCGGTCTGGGAGCAGGTGCATGGCATGCCGCTCTTTCCGTACCTGTTCGGCGAGAACCCGACGCTCGGCGCCACGTTCGCACGCGCCATGACGAGCTTCTCGAACGCGACGATCCCCGCGATTCTCGCCGCGTACGACTTCTCACGCGCCCGGGTGATCGCCGATATCGCGGGCGGCCATGGGCACACGCTGGCTGCGATCCTGAAGGCCAATCCGCAGGCGCGCGGCGTCCTCCTCGACGTGCCCGATGTGCTCCAGGGTGCGCCAGCGCAGTTGGAGGCCGATGGCGTCGCCGAGCGCGTCGAGCTCATGCCCGGCGACTTCCACGTGGCAGTGCCGGGCGGTGCCGATCTCTACCTGCTGAAGCACGTCATCCACGACTGGGACGACGATCGAGCCCGCGGCATTCTCGCGAACGTCCGCGATGCGATGGATCAGTCCGGGCGCATACTGATCGCCGACATCGTCCTGCCTGAGGGAAATGCGCCGCACTTCGGCAAGATCGAGGACCTCGAGATGCTGTTGATCCCGGGTGGCATCGAGCGGACCGAGCTCGAGTTCCGTGAACTTGTTGCGCCGATCGGGCTTGCGGTCGAGCGCGTCGTGCCGACGTCATCGCTCATCACGCTCGTCGAGGTCGCGCGTTCCTGACGGCCTACGCGGCGACGAGCATCCACAGCACGAGCGCACCGCGCGCCGTCCAGGCTGCGGTGCGGATCCAATTCGTGCGGACGAGGCGCGCGTGCGCGTCCGCGGCGAGGCCGCGACCGAGCCGGTCGTGCATCGGCACGGAGAACGCAATCGTCGCGAGCCAGATCAGGACGACGAGCGCGGCTCCGAGCGCGGCGGCCCAGAACGGGATGCCGCTCGGGCGCCAGACGAGCAGCACGGCCGCGCACCCGGCCTCGACGAGCATCGGCAGGCCGACCACCCAGGTCGTCAGGCGCACGTTGCGCGCCTGGTAGCGCGGCAGCGCGTCGCCGACGTCGGCGAGGAGCGGGTAGTGCGCGATCTGGCACATCCAGATCACGCCGCACATGAAGAGCGTCGCGAACGCCTGCGCGGCGAGGAGCCAGGTCACGCCGGCGTGCCTGCGCTGCGCAGGAGGTCGCGCCGGCGGTCGAGCAGGCTGCGGACGTCCTCGCCGCGCAGCGACGCGTCGACCAGCTCGATCGGGTGGAACGTCGGGATCGGTTCGCCCTCGGCGCCGAGGTTCGCGGCGATCTGGAGCAGGCAGCCCGGGTTGGCGGCGGCGAGCGCATCGGGCGCGACGCTGCGGACGTTCGCGGCCTTGCGGCGACCGAGCTCGGCCGCGGGCCCGGGGTTGAGCAGGTTGTAGACGCCGGCCGACCCGCAGCAGATCGCGGCGTCGGGGATCTCGCGGACGGCGAGCCCGGGGATGCGGCCGAGCACCGCGCGCGGCTCGGCGGTGACGCCCTGCGCGTGGGCGAGGTGGCACGCGTCGTGGTACGCCACGTCGAGCTCCAGTGGCCGCAGCCCGGCGGGTGGCTCGAGCTCGGCCAGGACCTCGTGCACGTCGCGCACCTTGGCGGCGAACGCCGCCGCGCGCTCGGCCCGGTGCGCGTCGTCGGCGAGCAGCGCGCCGTACTCCTTCAGCGTCGAGCCGCAGCCGGCGCTGTTGACGACGACGTAGTCGACGGTCGGGTCGTCCAGCGCGTCGATCAGCGCCTGCGCGCGGCGCGTCGCCGAGCCGGCGCGGCCGGCGTGCAGCTCGAGCGCGCCGCAGCAGCCCTGCGCGCGCGGCGCGACGACCTCGCAGCCGTGCGCGGCGAGCACGCGCGCCGTCGCGGCGTTGACGTCGCCGAACAGCGCGCGCTGCACGCAGCCGGTCAGGAGCGCCACCTTCAGCACCGGCGCGCCGGTCGGCGCGAGGCGCACGGGCGCCTCCTCGCGCAGCGAGGCCCACGTGACCACCGGCGCCAGCGCCTCCATCGCCCGCACGCGCCCGCGCAGGAGCCGCGTGCGCCGCACGAGCCGCTGTGCTCCCGAGGCGCGGTAGGCGAGCAGCGGCGCGGCCACCGCCGTCATCCGGCGGTGGTGGGGAAGCACCGCGAAGATCGCGTCGCGCAGGCGCCGGTCGCCGCCCTCGCGCTCGAAGCGCTCCTCGACCTGCGCGCGCGTCTCCTCGATCAGCCGGTCGTACTGCACGGCGGAGGGGCACGCCGTCACGCACGCCATGCAGCCGAGGCACGAGTCCCAGTGGCGCACCGTGGTCGCGTCGAGCCCGACCTCGCCGCGCTCGGCGAGGTCCATCAGGAGGATGCGTCCGCGCGGCGAGTCCATCTCCTCGCCCCACAGCACGTACGTCGGGCAGGTGGGCAGGCAGAACCCGCAGTGGACGCACTCGTCGAGCAGGGCGCGCTCGGGGCCGGCCTCGGGTGCGAAGGCGCGCTCGGCGG
>JBPCSR010000033.1:0-3165 GCA_051006935.1 Gaiellales bacterium | reverse complement strand
GTTCAGGCGCTCGAGCGCCGCGAGCTGCGCCTCCGTCAGCGCCGCGGGCTCGTGCAGCACGGCGGCCGCCACGATCGGCCCCGCCAGCGCGCCGCGCCCGGCCTCGTCGGCGACCGCCACGAAGCGCGCGCCGAGGCCGCGGTCATGGGCGAAAAGGTCGCGACCGGCGGGCGTGCGGGAGGCCATGGAACGAGCCTAGCCGCCGCGGCGGCGCGAAAGGCGCGCGGAGGCGCGCCTAGAAGATCTTGAAGCGCTCGAGCGGCGTGAGGATCGCGACCACCTGCCCCGCGATCGCACCGTCGGGCACCGCGCCGTACACGCGCGAGTCGATCAACGTGCCCTGGCCGTCGTCGGACATCACCCACCACGTCCCCGGCGGAATCCGGATCGGGCCGAAGTCGGGCGTCGGCGTCTTCAGGTACAGGAGCTCCGACGGGTTCTCGCACTCGTCCTCCGGCTGCAGGCCGACGGTGGCGTCGGGCAGGCCGCGGCAGAGGTAGAGCCGCCCCTGCGTCGCGCCGACGACTTGCCCGGCGCGGCCGACGATGCGCCCGACGCCGGCGATAGGCGACGACTGCCCGAGCGCCGCGTCGACGCCCTTGAAGCGGTCGACGACGACGATGTCACCCACGCCCACGGGCGCGTAGCGCTTCGGCACCACGAGCACGCGATCGCCCGACTCGATGCGGTCGCCCATCGCGGCACGCGGGACGGTGACACCGTGCGGGCCGATCCGCAGCGCCGCGCCCAGCACGAGGCCCGCCACGACGAACCCGAGCGCCAGCGCGATCAGCGAGTACGTCGTCGGCCAGTTGAAGCCCTCGCCGGGGACCTTGCGGATCGAGCGGCGCCGGAGGTAGCCGACGACGCTCGCGCCGAGCGGGCCGACGAGCGTCGCGAGGATGCCGGCGGTGAGCCCCTTCGAGCCGCGCAGCGCGGCGTCGAGCACGGCCGCCGCCGCCCACAGGCCCCAGACCAGTGCGGCGACCCACACGAGCGGCTCCCAGAAGACCGCGCCGAGGTACGCCAGCACGACCAGGAGGAGGCCGCCGAGCGGGCGCGGCCAGCGCATGATCCGCGCGATGCCGAGAAACCGCGGCGGGCGCTTGAGGCTGTTGCGGCGCCGCCGGCGGTTCAGTTCGATCTGCCGCGTGCGCTCGCTCGTGCCCATCAGGTCACCAGATCGAGATGCGGCTCGGCGGCCAGTAGGACATGAACGCGACGCCGATCATCTGGTCCTTCGTGATCGGCCCCCAGTTGCGCGAGTCGTCGGAGTCCGCGCGGTTGTCGCCCATCATGAAGTAGCGGTTGGCGGGGATCTTGGTCGGGCCGAAGTCGTCCTGCGGGCTCGACACGAACGGCTGGCTGAGGAACGTGCAGCCGGGCGTGGACTTGACCGACCCGCCCTCCGCCGGCCCCGGGCCGCTGCAGACGTACACATGGCCGCCCGTGGCGCCGATCGTCTCGCCCGGCATGCCGATCAGGCGCTTCACGAACGTCTCGCTCGACGCCGAGTTCGTGTTGTAGACGTCCGCGCCGACGCCGTTCGGGTGGAAGACGATGATCTGGTTGCGCTGCGGGTCGGAGAAGCGCAGCGTGAAGCGCGACGCGATGATGCGCTCGCCGATCGAGATCGTGGGCTCCATCGAACCCGACGGCACGCGATACGGCTTCACGATGAAGGCCTGCACGAGGTACGCGATGCCGACCGCGATGACGACCGTGATGACCAGGTCGATGACCGGGTGCTTGCGGAGCTCGTTCAGGCTGGCCACGTCGTCACATCCTACGTCCCGCGCTGGCGGACGGCGCGGCGGGTCCTACTGGAGCTTCTCGCGGATGCGCGCCTGCTTGCCCACCTTGTCACGCAGGTAGTACAGCTTCGCGCGGCGCACCATGCCGATCGCGCCGACCTCGATCTTGTCGATCTTCGGCGAGTGCAGCGGGAAGGTGCGCTCCACGCCGATGCCGAACGACTGCTTGCGCACCGTGAAGGTCTCGCGGGCGCCATGCCCGTGGCGCTTGATGCACACGCCCTCGAAGACCTGGACGCGCTGCCGGTTTCCCTCGATCACGCGGAAGTGCACCTTGACGGTGTCACCCGCCTTGAACTGCGGGACGTCGCGGAGCTGCGCGGCTTCGATCTCGTGGACGATGTTCATACCGGCGGGGATCCTACCCCACTTCCGCGTCCGACCCCGCAGGTTCCCGCGGCGTCCGAAACGAGCCGCACGCGGGTCAGGAGGCGGGGTGGCGCTCCGACTGCTCGCGGCGCCAGGCCGCGATGCGGCCGTGGTCGCCGGAGCGCAGGACCTCCGGCACCTCCCAGCCGCGGAACTCGAGCGGGCGCGTGTAGTGCGGGTACTCCGGCAGGCCGTCGAGCGCCGGCGCGAACGACTCCTCCTCGGCCGAGGCGTCGTGCCCGAGCGCGCCCGGCAGGTGCCGAGTGACGGCGTCGACGACGACCATCGCCGCGACCTCGCCGCCGGCCAGCACGTACGGTCCGAGGCTGAGCGTCTCGGTCGCCACGTGGTCGAGCACGCGCTGGTCGAAGCCCTCGTAGCGTCCGCAGAGCAGCGTGATCGACCCGGCGTCCGCCAGCTCGCGCGCATAGGCGTCGTCGAAGCGCCGCCCGCGCGCGTCGAGGGCGATGATGCGCCGCGCAGCGCGCACGTCGTCGAGCGGCTGGCCGTACACGCCCTCGACCGCCGCGACCGTCGTATCGACGCGCACGACCATGCCCGCGCCGCCGCCGTAGGGCGTGTCGTCGACGGCGTGGTGCGGCAGCTCGCTGTAGGCGCGCATGTCGTGGATGCCGAGCGCGAGCTCGCCGTCGAGCGCGTTCCTGACGTGCCGCTCCTCCTCGAGCCAGGCGAACCAGCCGGGGAAGAGCGTGAGGATGTCGAGCGAGAGCGCCACGACGGGAATCATCGCGGCTCGCGCGCCGCGGCGGCGCTACTCGACGGCGACGGGCTCCCAGCCGTCCACGAGCACCATGCGCCGCGCGGGGATGTCGACGACGGGCACGATCGCGACGACGAACGGGATGCGGTGCTCCCCCACCACGAGCTGGTCGTGGGCCACGCCGTCCTCGACCGCCTCCACCACGCCGAGCGGCGTGCCGTCGGCGTGCTCCACCGCGCAGCCGACGAGGTCGAAGCGGAA
>JBPCSR010000032.1:0-3155 GCA_051006935.1 Gaiellales bacterium | reverse complement strand
ACCTCCCGCCACCACGGCGCCGACTGGACCGCGCGGGTCGGTTCGAAGTCCTCGGGCAGGAACTCGACGAAGACGTACGACCAGCCCCACTGCTCGGCGACGGTGACGTACCCGGTGTCCTCGACGAAGGCCGCGAAGCGGTCGTTCGACACGGCGCACGCGTCGATCCAGAACTCGCCGGCCTCGACGGTGCGAACCGGCCCCTCGTGGTCCTCGGGTCGGGTGCGCTCGTCCTCGCTGCCGATGCGGTACGCGCCGGCGGGGATGCGCACGAGCCGCGCGTCGTCGCGGATCGGGGGAGCGGCGGTCGCCATGCGCGCAGCATACGGGGGATGCGTCGCGGGCTAGCGGCCTGCCGGACGGACCGCGGCCGCTACCCTACCGGCATGGCTGATGGGCACCTCGGAGTGGGCGGCCGTCTCGCGGCCGGTCCGTCGGCAGAGCTCATTCGCGCCGGCTACGGCGCCGAGGCGGCGGCCGGGCCCGCGCTCGCCGACGCGCTCTCGCGCTCCGACCTCGCCCACGCGATCGCGCTGATCGAAGGCGGCGGCCTCGACCGCGAGCGCGGTGCGGAGTTGCTGCGCGGGCTCCTCGAGCTGGACGCGATCGATCCGCACGACTTCCCCTGGGACCCGTCCGTCGGCGACGCGTTCCAGAACCGCGAGAAGGAGCTGACCGCGCGCGTCGGCCCCGCCGCGGCCGGCTGGCTCAGCGCCGGGCGCCCGCGACGCGAGCCGTTTCGAGTGGCGCTGCGCCTCGTCACCGCCGAGGGCCTCGCGCGCTGCGCGGCGGCGCTCGCCGACATGAGCGGCGCCCTCGCGGAACAGGCCAAGCCGCTGGCCGGAGCGCTCGCCGCCGACTACACGTACCTCCAGCCCGCGCAGCCCACGACGGTGGGGCACCTCCTGCTCGCCTGGGCCTACCCCGTGCTCCGCAGCGCCGAGCGGTACCGCCGGGTGCAGGGCGACTTCGCCGGCAGCGTCGCGGGCGTGGGCGGCAGCGCCGGCTCGCGCTGGCCGCTCGACCGCGAGCGTCTCGCCGATCTGCTCGGCCATCCCCGCGTCGAGGTGCACGCCAAGGACGCGATGTGGCAGTCCGACCCGTACCTCGTGGTGCTCAGCGGCTTCGCGATCGGCGCGACGTCGATCAGCCAGTTCGCGCAGGACCTCGAGATCTGGTGCAGCCAGGAGTTCGGCTGGGTCGAGCTCGACGACGCCCACTGCCGCGTCAGCGCGCTGATGCCCCAGAAGAAGAACCCGTACGCCCTCGCCGTGCTGCGCACGTGGGCGGGCCAGGCGGCGGGCGATCTCACCGCAGCGCTCACGACGATGCACACGGGCGCGGCGCGCACGGACCACTTCCACCTGCTCAACGGCCTGATCCCGCGTGCGTTCGACGAGGCCGAGCGCACGGCGCAGCTCGCCGCCGCCGTCGCCGCGGGCATGACGATCGACGCGGCGCGCATGGAGCGGAGCGCGCGCGAGGCATTCGTCACCGCGGCCGACGTGGCCGACATGCTCGCGCAGACCACCGGGCTCGACTACCGCACCGCCCACCACGTGATCGGCCGCGTCGTCCGCGACCAGGTCGAACACGGCGGGGAGATCGACGCCGCGCGCATCGCGGCGGCGGCCAACGAGGTCGCGGGCGCCGAGATCGCCGTCGACGAGGCCGGCCTCGCCGCGGCGCTCGACCCGGCCGCGTGCGCCGCGCTGCGCCCGCAGACCGGGTCGTCCGACGCCGACCAGGTGCGCGCCATGTGCGACGACGTCGCGGCGCGCAGCGCCGAGGTGCGCCGCTGGGCCAAGGAGGTCGTCGCAGCCGACGCCGCGGCCGCCGCCTCCCTGCGCGCCAAGGCGCGGGAGCTGGCGGGCTAGGGTGACGGCATGAGCGACCCGATCGTCGGCGTGATCATGGGCTCGAAGTCCGATTGGGAGACCATGCGCCACGCCTGCGAGACGCTCGAGGCGCTCGGCGTGCCCTACGAGACGGAGGTCGTCTCGGCCCACCGTACGCCCGACAAGCTGTTCGCCTACGCCGAGGCGGCCGAGGCCCGCGGCCTCGAGGTGATCATCGCCGGCGCCGGCGGCGCCGCCCACCTGCCGGGCATGTGCGCCTCGAAGACGCCGCTGCCCGTGCTCGGCGTGCCCGTCGAGTCGAAGGCGCTGAAGGGCCTCGACTCGCTGCTCTCGATCGCGCAGATGCCGGCCGGCATCCCCGTCGGCACGCTGGCGATCGGCCGCGCGGGCGCCGTCAACGCGGGCCTGCTCGCCGCGTCGATCATCGGCGCCTCGCGCCCCGCGATCATGGACGCCGTGCGCGCGCACCGCGCGCAGCAGACGGCCGACGTGCTGGCCGGGCCCGACCCGCGCGAGGCCTGATGCGCCTGGCTATCCTCGGCGGCGGCCAGCTGGCCTGGATGCTCGCGCTCGCGGCCGAGCCGCTCGGCATCGAGGTGGCCGTGCTCGATCCCTCGCCGGACTGCGCCGCGGGCCGCATCGCCGAGCACGTCGTCGCGGCCTACGACGACCCCGACGGCCTCGACCGCGTGAGCGCGGGCGCCGACTTCGTCACGTACGAGTTCGAGAACGTCCCCGCCTCTGCGGTGGAGCGCCTCGCCGGGCGCGGCGTGCCGGTGCTGCCGTCGCCGGCCTCGCTCGCCGTCACGCAGGACCGCGCGCGCGAGAAGGAGCTGCTCGCCGGCCTCGGCATCGCCGTCGCGCCGTACGCGCTGATCGACGCCGTCGTGGACGTTCCGGGTGCGCTCGAGCGGGTCGGCGCGCCGGGCATCCTCAAGACGCGCCGCCTCGGCTACGACGGCAAGGGGCAGGTGCGGGTGCGCGACGCATCGGACCTGGAGGCCGCGGTCGCCGAGCTCGGCGGCTCGGACCTCGTCTACGAGGGCCTCGTCGAATTCGACCGCGAGCTCAGCATCGTCGTGGCGCGCGCCGCTGATGGCGCGACCGCCGTCTACCCCGCGGTCGAGAACGAGCACCGCGACGGCATCCTCGCGTGCACGCAGGCGCCGGCGCCCGGGCTCGACGCCGCGAAGGCCGAGCAGGCCCGTGCGATCGGCGTCGCCGTGGCCGAGGCGCTCGATCACGTGGGGGTGCTCTGCGTCGAGCTCTTCGACACGCCCGCCGGCGTCGTGGCGA
>JBPCSR010000031.1:0-4556 GCA_051006935.1 Gaiellales bacterium | reverse complement strand
AGCCGTCGAGGCCGAAGCCCTCGACGAGCGTGGCCGCGACCTCCATGAGGTCGGGCGCGTCGAGCGTCTCGAACCGCATGGCCAGCCCGGCGCGCATCGCCTCGCGCGTCTTGGGGTGGCCGAGCACGATGCGGCCGTCCTCGGCGTAGCCGTCGACGGTGCGCTCGAGGCCCTCGACGAGCTCCAGCACCAGCAGCTCGGTCGGGTCGTCGCCGAGGGCGCGCTCGACGTCCTCGAGCTTCAGCGGCATCGGGCCCGGTCGCCCCTCGAGCAGCTGGTGCCGCTCGTCGACCGAGGCCGACAGCACGTGGAAGCCGCGCGACCCGGCCGAGACGACGGGCTTGATGCACACGTCGCGCTCCGGGTAGCCGAGCTCGCGTGCCGCGGCTGCGACCTCGGCGCCGCCGCGCGCACGGCGGAAGGCGGGCGTGCGCACGCCGAGGCGCTCGCACAGCGCGAGCGTCTCGTACTTCGAGTCGGCCGCGGCGACCGCCTCGGGCGACGCGCAGATCAGCGCGACGCCGGCGGCAGCGAAGTCGGCGCGCATGGCGGCGAGCCCGGCGAGGTCGAACGACGCCTGCGGGAGCACGACCTGCGCGCCCTCGCTCCGCGCCAGCTCGAGGATCGCGGGGCCGAACACCGGGTCGGCGCCGGCGGGGACGGTGCGGAAGGCGTCGCAGCGGAAGCGCCCGACGTTCTCGTCGCGCAGGTCGGTGCCGACGAGGCGCACCTCGCGCTCGCCGTTCTCGCGCAACGCGCGCAGGAGCGCGGCCGAGCCGGGCGAGCCGACCGCGGTGACGAGGATGGTGAGCGGCTCGCTCATAGGTCGAGGTTGTCCCCGCGCAGGTGCTGGAGCCGGTGGGCGCGGTCGGCGTCGAGGAAGGCGTCGAACGTCGCGCGCATGCCCTCCTCGCCGTGCATCCAGAGCACGGGGTGGATCAGGAGCTGCAGCCAGGGGAAGCGCGCGGCCGCGAGCTCCTCGACCGGGTCGCCGCGACGCCACGTCTGATTCGAGTCGGAGCGGTACGTCCACGCGAAGTCGCCGGTGAAGCGCGGCTCCATCACGTTGACCCAGCCGGGGACGGAGTCGGCCATGTACTCCGGCGCGGGGTTGTGCCAGGCCATCACGCGGTCGAAGCCCGGGTCGATCACGGGGTCCGCGTGCGGGTGCAGCGCGTGGTGGCCGACCCAGTGGCCGAGCGCGCGCAGCCGCTCGACGGCGGCGAGTCCGGCGGGCGAGGCGAGGTTGTAGAACACACTGCGCGTCATCAGGAGGTACGTCGCCTGGATGCCGTGCGCGTGCTCGAGCTCGGCCATCGCGACCGCGTCTTCGAGCGACACGTCGACGTCGTGGCGGAGGAACAGCATCTGCTCGGCGGGGCCGGCCACGTCGAAGCCGCGCAGCCGGTAGCGGCCGGCCTTGATCGCCTCGAGCAGTGCGACGTAGCGCGCCGGGGTGAAGTCGCTCATGCGCGGCCCTCGCGCTCGCGCGCCACCTGCTCGGTCCACGCGGCTGCTGCGGCAGCGGGCTCCATCGGCTCGATGATGACGTCCAGGGCGGCGAGCGCGGTCGCGGTGCGGTTGTCGAGCTCGGCGTCGGACGCCGCCGTCATCAGCAGCACGCCGAGCCGGCCGGACGCGGACCAGAGCGGCGGTGCGCTCTGACCCGCGGGGGGGAAGACCCCGACGTCGTGCACGCCCGGCAGCTCGCGCACGCTCCCCTCGTCGGCGCGCACGATGCGGCCGGGGCTGTCGGGGATCACGAAGCGCGAGTGGCCAAACGGCTCGGGCATCGGCCGCGGCGCGAGGTCGGCGCCGTCGCTGCGGCCGAGCGCGGCGTCGAGCACCGTCTCCATCAGGTCGACGCCGACGACGAGCCGCGCGAGCTGGGCGTCGCTGCCGCCTCCGAGCCGCGCGCCGCACTCGATCATGCGCGGGCCGTCGGCGCCGAAGCGCACCTGGGCGTAGACGGGCGCCGCGTCGATGCCGATCGCCGCTGCGGCCCGGCGCACGACGTCGACGATCAGCTCGACGTCCTGGTCGCTGCGACCGCACGGATGCCTGTGCGCGACGCAGATGCCGACGGCGGGCGCAGGGGCGAGATCGCGCAGCGTGACGGTGACCAGGTGGAAGACGCCACCCATGACGAAGGCGTTGACCGTGTATTCGAGGCCGTCGAGATGCTCCTCGACGATCAGCTCGCCGGCGCGCGCGTGCGGCAGCGCGTAGGCGACGGCCGCCGCCACGTCGTCGCGCGACTGCACGTCGCTGACGCCGCGCTGAGCGGCGCCGTCGGTGGGCTTGATGATCACGCGCGGGCCGAGCGCGTCGTAGGCCGCGAGCGCCTCCTCGACCGTGCGCGCCGCGGCGAAGCCGGCCGACGGCACGCCGTGGTCGCGGTACAGGCCGCGCTGCACGACCTTGTCGGTCGCCGCCAGCGCCGCCGCGACGGGGAGTCCCGGCAGGCCGAGCGCCTCCGCCAGCCGGGCGCCGGGCACGACCGCCTGCTCGGAGCCCATCGAGCACACGCCGAGCGCCTCGATGCCGGCCGCCTCGAGCGCCGCGATCGTGGCGGGCACGTCGGAGAAGTCCTGGTGCACGAACACGTCGGCGGCGTCGGCCGCGGGGCGATCCGTGCGGCCGTCCACGACGCACGTCGCGAGGCCGCGCTCGCGCGCACGTTCGATCAACGGCCGTTGCGAGAGCCCGGCGCCGAGGACGACGAGCGCCGGCGTGCTCACTTCGCGGCGGAGCCGGCCTCCGCGCGATACCACTCGATCGTGCGCTCGAGGCCCTCGTCGAGGTCGACCTTCGGCTCCCAGTTGAGCACCTCGCTGGCGCGCGTGATGTCGGGAATGCGGATCTCGACGTCGGAGTACTCGAGCGGCTTGAACGCGATCGGCGAGTTCGACCCGGCGAGGCGCTTGATGCGCAGCGCGAGGTCGTACGTCGTGCAGACGCTGCGCGGGTTGCCGATGTTGAACGACTGGCCGACGGCGGCCGGGTTCTCGAGGATCTCCAGCACGGCGGCGGCGATGTCGTCCATGTAGCACCACGCGCGGATCTGGGCACCGTCGTTGTGAACGGTGATCTCCTCGTCGGCGATCGCGTGCCGGACGAAGTGGTGGATCGCGCCGACGCCGATCTGATTCGGGCCGTAGATGTTGAACGGGCGCACGACCGCGACGGGCAGGCCGTACTCCTCGAAGTAGGCGTGGAGGAAGTACTCGCCGGCCAGCTTCGAGACGGCGTACGACCAGCGCGCCTCGCCGACCTGGCCGCCCGAGGTCTCGTGCGTCTCCTCGACCTTGTACGCGTGCCGGCCGAAGACCTCGCTCGTCGAGAAGTCGACCATCCGCTCGAGGCGGTCGCCGAGCCCGTGCGCGACCTCGGCGACGTTCGCCGTGCCAAGCAGGTTCACGCGCATCGTGCGGACCGGGCTCTTGAGCACCGTCGCCACGCCGGCGATCGCCGCCATGTGGACGATGTGCGTCGCGCCCTCGGCTGCGCCGCGCATGTGCTCGAGGTCGAGGATGTCGCCCTGCACGAACGTCACGTTCGGGTGCTCGGCGAGCGACGTCTGGCTGAGCGCGTCGTTGTGGAGGTTGTCGTAGAGGACGACCTCGTTGGCGTCCGCGAGGAGCCCCGCGACGGTCGTGCCGATGAAGCCGGCACCGCCGGTGAGGAAGACGCGCTTGCCCGTGATCACCCGCGGAGTCTATCGGGTCGGTGTCGGCGGCCGCCCCGGCGGCGTGCGCTCAGGCGACGCGCCAGTTCTCGATGACCAGTCCGGGAACGCGGGCGAATTCGCGGACGTTCGACGTCACCACGGTCGCGTCATGCGCAAGTGCCGTGGCGGCGATGAGACGGTCGCCGTGCCCGATCGGCATGCCTGCCTTCTGGAGCATGACGCGGAGGATGCCGGCTGCACGGGCGCTGCGGTCATCGAACGCGAGGGCGCGCAGCGGTTGCAGCAGGAGATCCACGCGGAAACGCTCGGCCTGCTGATCGCGCGCGATCGCCGTACCCGCGTACAGCTCCTCGACGGCGATCACGGACGTGACGAGGTCGTGCGGATCCGCCGTGCGCATCGCCTCGATCGTCGGAGGATCGCCCCGGAGGACGTCGACGAGGGTCGATGTGTCGAGCAGGCGTGTCATACCGGCCGGAGATCCAAGGGCTCGATCGGCGGTTCGGGGAGATCCTCGGGCACGGCGAAGTCGGGGCACGAGCCCGCCACGGCCTCGAAGTACCCCTCGGGCCAGCCGGTGCGGGCGCTCTCCGTCACGACCTTCGCCAGGTAGCGGCTGAGCGAGAGACGCTCGCGCGCGGCATCGGCCTTCAGCGACTCCGCGGTGGCGTCCGACACATAGAGGTGCAGCTGCGGCATGCGTAGAACGTAGCACATAGTCCACATACTCCGCATCGGCGCGGCAATACCGCGCCTCCCGAGCCCGTCTAGGCCAGGCCGCGGCGCCGGTACACGTCGAGCATCCGCTCGGCGACGGCGATGTGGCCGTGCACGTGCTCGACGTAGGCGCGTGAGGCGCGGCCGA
>JBPCSR010000030.1:0-6518 GCA_051006935.1 Gaiellales bacterium | reverse complement strand
TCCTCGACGGTGGCGCGCACCGGCACGGGCCGCCCACGGCGCATCGTCGACTCGGCGGCGATCACCGCGCGCACGTCGCAGTCCGCGAAGCGCGTGGCGATCGCGGCGGCCGAGAAGCCCGAGAAGATCGGCACGGCGATCGCGCCGATCCGCGCCGCCGCGTAGAGCGCGGCCACGGCCTCGGCCCCCATCGGCAGCACGATCGCGACGCGGTCGCCCTCACCGACCCCGAGGTCGAGCAGCGCCCGGCCGAGGCGACCCACCTCGTCCCACAGCTCGGCGAACGAGCGCTCGGTGATCGAGAGGTCCTCGTGCTCGACGACGACGGCGGGATGGTCGCCGCGTGCGGCGACGTGCCGGCCGACGCACGACCAGGCGAGATTGCCGCGCGCGCCGACGAACCAGCGTGCCCACGCGATGCCGTCGGAGGCATCGAGGACCTGCGTCCACTCCTCGTGCCAGTCGAGGTCGAGCCACCGGACGGCGGCATCCCAGAACGCCTCGGGCTCGGCCACCGAGTAGGCGAGGAGCGCCTCGTAGGAGTCGAGGCCGAGGTGCCGCGCGAGCGCCGTCGACTGCGCGGCGCCGATCGTCGCGGCGTCCGGGATCCACAGGTGGTCGCTCACCTGCGGAAGCGTACGCGCTAGCCGTCGAGCGCCTGCGTGATCCCCTCGGCATCGCGGCGGATGCCGCCGCACACGATGCCGCAGAGGTCCATCACCGTCGGGTCGACGATCGCGTAGGGCGTGCGCACGCCGTCGCGGCGCCGGCCCACGATCGCCGCTCGCTGGAGGATCGCGATGTGCTTCGACACGTTCTGCTGCGTCGTGTCGAGGCGCTCGGCGAGCTCGCCGACGGTGAGCTCGCCGTCGCGCAGGAGGTCGAGGATGCGGATGCGCATCGGCTCGCCTAGCGCGCGGAAGCGCCCGGCGACGATCTCGACCACCAGGGGCGGGAGCGGGTGCGGGACGTTCGTCGAGGAGACGGCCATGGGTCGACTTTACCACCAATCGGTTGTAGAGTTGAGGCGCGTGCGGAAGCCTCCGGACGCCGGAGCGCGTCCCGCGCAGACGATTGAAGAGCACAAGGAGGACGACATGGGCCTGTTCGGCGGAGGCGCGAACTCGATCGACGTCACGGAGGCGCACCGGCGCGCCGTGGCCGGCGAGGTGATCCTCGTCGACGTGCGCGAGACGCACGAGTGGGCCGGCGGCCACGCGCCGATGGCCAAGCACATCCCGCTCAGCACGGTCGGCACGAGCCTGGCCGACCTGGGGCGGGAGGGCAAGCCGGTCGCGTTCATCTGCCAGTCCGGCGGGCGCAGCGGCAACGCGTGCAAGACCGCCGGCAACGCCGGCGTCTCGGCGCTCAACGTCAAGGGCGGCATGGGCGCCTGGGCGAAGGCCGGGCTCCCGGTGGCGCGCTAGGACTCGTCGAACGACCAGCCGGTCAGGCGGTCGAGCGCGACGCGGATGATCGCGCGGTGCTCCGCGCGCGACGCCTCGTACGCCGGCACGAGGAACGGCAGCACGTAGCGGCCGATGATCGCCGCGCGCTCGGCCGTCACGTCGATCGCGGCGCCATCGCCGAGCACCTCGGCGGCGCCCTCGCCCATCGCACCGCGCAGCGGGAACGCGTCCTCGGCCACGCTGAACGAGAGGCGTCCGCTCCGCTGGACGCGCTGCACCCACTTGCGCTCGTGCTTCGTCCAGATCAGCATCGCACCGCCGTCGTCGATGCGGTACCAGACGGGCACGGACGCGGTGGTGCCGTCGGGGCGCGCCGTCGCGACGTGCGCGATCTTCGCGGGCCAGGAGCGCAGGAAGGCGAGCGTCTCGTCGCGGCTCAGATCGGGCATGGCCGCACACTAGCCGCGGCGGTGCCGGGCCGGCCGGGCGCCCGTGCGATAGTTCGGGCGTGGCGCATGCAGCTCCCAACGGGCTCGGCCGTGGCGTCCCCCCGGTCCTGCACGAGCGCAACTTCCGCCTGCTCCTGACGGGGCAGGCGATCTCGATCATCGGCGACGCGATCTCGATGATCGCGCTGCCGTTCGCGATCCTCGCGATGGGCGGCTCCGTGGCCCAGGTCGGACTCGTCCTCGGTGCGCGCGCGGTGCCGAACGCCGTGTTCCTGCTGATCGGCGGCGTCTGGGCCGACCGGCTGCCGCGCCGGCTGGTGATGCTCGCCAGCGATCTCGTCCGCGGCGTGACGATGGTCGCGATCTTCATCGTGCTCGTCAGCGACCACGGCTCGATCGTGCTGCTCGTCCTCCTGAGCGCGGTGTACGGCATCGGCGAGGCGTTCTTCCGCCCCGCGCTGAGCGGCGTGATCCCGCAGTGCGTGAGCCCGGCGCGGCTGCAGGAGGCGTACGGCCTGCTCGCCACGACGCCGGCGCTCGGCATCGCGGTCGGCGGCGCCGTCGGCGGTGCGCTCGTCGCGTTGATCAGCCCCGCCGGCGCGATCGCGTTCGACGCGGCGTCCTTCGGCGTCAGCGCCGCGTGCCTCGCGCTGATGCGGACGCAGGGCAGCCCGACGCCGTGGAAGAACCGCGACTTCCGGTACGACCTGCGCGAGGGATGGACGGCGTTCTCGTCCCGGCGGTGGCTCGTCGTCGTCGTGATCGGCGAAGTGCTGTACGCGCTGTTCGTGATGCCGTCGATCTACGCGGTCGGCCCGGCGATCGCAGACGAGAAGCTGGGCGGGTCGAGCTCGTGGGCGGCGATCGTGTCGGGCTTCGGCATCGGCTTCCTGATCGGCGGGCTCACCGCGATGAAGCTGCGGCCGCAGCGCCCGCTCGTGCTCGGGTACCTGCTCTGCATCCCGTTCGCCTTCTTCTTCGTGGCGCTCGCGCTCTCGCCGCCGGTGTTCGTGCTGGCCGCCGCGGCGATCGTCGCCGGCTCGGTCATCTCGATGTCGGGCACGCTGCTCGAGACGACGATCACGCGCGAGGTGCCGCCCGAGCTGCGCTCGCGCGTCGGCTCGTTCCGCACCCTCGGCAGCGTCGCGATGCTGCCGGTCGGCATGATCCTGGTCGGGCCGATCACGGGTGCCTTCACCACCACCGGTGCGGAGGTCATCGCCTTCATCGCGGTGCTCGCGAACGTGGCGATCGTGCTCGGCACCCCGAGCGTCCGCGCGCTGCGCGCGCACTACCCCGCGGAGCAGCCGCCGACGCGCGAGCCGGGCGATGACCCGCTCGAGGGCGTGCCGCGCGCCGAGACGGTGGTGTGATGGACAAGCGGGCGCTGCGGGACGAGCTCCGCGCCCGTCGCAGCGGGCGCACGGCCGACGAGCTCGAGGCCTGGGGCGCGCTGCTCGCGGCGCACGCCCCGGTCATCCCCGGGCGCACCGTCACCGCCTTCATCGGCATCGGCGGGGAGGTGCCGACGCTGCCGCTGATCGATGCGCTCGTCGCCGACGGCCGCCGGATCCTGCTGCCGATCACCCTGGACGACCTCACGCTCGACTGGGCCGAGTACACCGGCGCCGACGGACTCGCGCGGTCGGACTACGGCCTGCTCGAGCCCACCGGCGCGCGGCTCGGGTTCGAGGGCATCGCCGAGGCCGACACGATCCTCGCGCCGGCGCTCGCCATCGACCGCGCGGGCCGTCGCCTCGGGCAGGGCGGCGGCTGCTATGACAAGTCGCTCCCGATCGCCACCGGCGAGGTGATCGCGGTGGTCGCCGACGACGAGGTCCTCGACGAGGTCCCGACCGAGCCCCACGACCAGCCCGTCGACGCGGTGCTGACGCCCGCGGCGGGTCTCATGCGCGTCCCGCGCGCCTGAGCCGGCGTCTCGCGCCGGATCGGCGCCAATGCGTCGCGATATGCGCGGCGCACGCGGCGGCCGCCGTGCAACGCTGATTCCGGCGTCGTCCGACGGGCGCGACGCTTCGCCGCGCATGGGCGCGTTCGGCCCGAAATCCCGCACGTTGCGGACGTTGGCGCGACGTGCGTATCTCGTCACACGGAACCGTGCGGGTTCGGCGTCGGTTTCCCGGACGTGATGGGCCCGGGCCCATCACGTCCGGGTAGGCTCTGCGCATGGCCGATCTCGGTGAGCACGGAGTCCGCAGCCCGGAGCAGGAGGCGTTCTACGCGGAGCTGAAGGAGCGGCGCGGCCGCCTCGACGGCCTCTACGGCACGCTCACGCTGCACCGCGGGCTGGCCGAGCTGATGCTCGAGGTCGGGCGCTTCTACCGGACCGCCGCGACGGTCCCGGACCGCTACCGCGAGGCGGCCACGCTGGCGGTCGCGAACGAGACCCGGTGCGCCTACGTGTGGTCGAAGCACGAGCCGACGGCGCGCGACGCCGGGCTGCCGCAGCCGGCGATCGAGGCGCTGCGCGCCGGCCGCTACGACGATCCCGCGCTCGCGGCCGACGAGCGCGATGCGGTCGCGGTCGCGCTCGAGGCGCTCGCGGTGCGCTCGATCCCCGCCGACCTCCAGGAGCGCGTGATCGGCACCTGGGGCGTCGAGGGCCTGCTCGAGCTGAGCGTCCTCGCCGGCATCTACCGGCTGATCGCGGGGTACCTCGCCTCGATCGACGTGCCGCTCCCGCCGGATGGTCGCGATCCCTGGGGTCCGAACCCGGGTCCGGGCGTCGGCGGCGCCTAGATCGGCGGACGGCGGTCCGTCCACGGGCGGACGGCCTCGAGGCCGGCGCCGATCCGCAGCGCGACGTCGTCGCGGTCCTTCCGCGCGACGATCTGCAGTCCGACGGGGAGGCCCTCGTCGGACCAGCCGGCCGGCACGCTCAGCGCCGGGCACGGGCTCGTGAAGTTGAACTGGCTCGTCATGTCCAGCGCGAAGTAGCGGCCGTCGGACTCGGTGCGGTACTGCGCGTACTCGTCCGTGTCGATCGGCAGCGGCAGCTGCGCCATCGTCGGGCAGAGCAGCGCGTCGTACGAGCGGTGCACGGCGGCCAGCTGCTCCCACGCGCGCTGGCGCACGAGCTCGAGCCGCTTGAAGGTGACGGCGTCCATCTTCAGGCCGTGCTCCATCAGCCGGCGCACGGTCGGGTCCATGCGGTCGCCGTGCTCGGGCAGCGTGTCGCCGAACCACGCCGCGAGGTAGACGCTCCAGTGCTCGCCCCACGCGTCGGCGACCTCGCGCGTCCAGCCGAGCTCGACCTCCTCGACGACGGCGCCGGCGTCGGCGAGCGCGGCCGCGGCGGCGCGCACCTCGCGCTCGACCTGGGGGTCGACGACGTAGTGGCCCAGGTCGACGTCGAGCGCGAGCCGGAGATTCGACACGTCGGAGGGGATGCGCGCTGTCCAGTCGAGCGCCGTGGTCTGTGACAGCGCATCGCGGTCGTCGTAGCCCGCCGTGGCGAGGAGCAAGAGCCGCGCGTCGTCGATCGTGCGCGCGAGCGGCCCGAAGTGGTGGATCGTGTCCCAGCTCGACGGCACGACGTCGAGCGGGATGCGGCCGAACGCCGGCTTGAGCCCGACGACGCCGCAGTAGCTCGCGGGGATGCGGACGGAGCCGCCCATGTCGGTGCCCTCGGCCAGCGGCACGCAGCCGCTCGCGACGGCGGCGGCCGACCCGCCGGACGAGCCGCCCGGATTGAGCTCGGTGTTCCACGGGTTGCGCGTCGGTCCCCACAGCGGGCTGCGCGTGAAGCCGGAGTAGGCGAACTCCGGCGTGGTCGTCTTGCCGACGACGATCGCGCCGGCGGCGCGCAGGCGCTCGACGATGACGCTGTCGTGGTCGGGCACGTGATGCTCGTGCGAGAACGAGCCGAGCGTGGTGCGGTCGCCCTTCGTCGCCGTGAGGTCCTTGATCGCGATCGGCACGCCGTGGAGCGGACCGAGCGGCCGTCCGTCCTGCACGGCGCGCTCCGCCGCGCGTGCCTCCTCGAGGGCGCGCTCCGGGAACGTGAAGCAGAAGCAGTTGAGCTGCGGGTTCACGGTCCCGATGCGGTCGAGCGACGACTGCACGGCCTCCACGGGCGAGAGCTCGCGCGCGGCGATGCCCGCGGCGAGGTCGACGGCGGTCAGCTCCCAGGGCGCGTCCATGCGCGGAACGCTAGCGGCGGTGTACCGTTGCCGCATGGCCGCGACCGCCGCCCCGCCGATCACCGAGGTCCGCTTCCGCCACCGGCGCCGACCGCCGGTGCTGGCGTTCGGCCTCGTCCTCGGCGTCATGCTCGCGGCACTCGCGCTCGGCGTGGAGCATCCGCTCGCGCGTGCCGCGTTCGTCCTCGCCGCGCTGGCCGCGATCGCCCTCGGCGTCCTCCTGCGCGACCGCCTGTGGCTCGAGGACCAGCTGATCACGGCGACGTCCGTCGCGGTGGTGCGGCGCGAGGGCGCGTTCGCGGAGATCCCCTTCGACCGCATCGAGGCGATCGCGCTGCGCGGCGGCGGCATCGCCTTCATCCGCGACGACGGCCGCGAGCTCGCGTTCGCCCGCAACCCGCATCGGCGGCGCATGGAGCCGATCCTGCAGGAGGCCGTGCCCGACGCGCAATGGCTCGATCAGGTGCCGATCGCCTGCGACACCTGAGGGCTCAAGT
>JBPCSR010000029.1:0-8785 GCA_051006935.1 Gaiellales bacterium | reverse complement strand
GCCGGCCAGCGCGTCGAACTCGCCCAGCGAGCCCAGCTTCTCCTGGACCAGCGGGACGAGCTCGCCGAGGCGCGCATGCCCCGCCAGCGGCGAGCCGGCGTCGGCCAGATGGGCGTCCAGCGCGGCGGCGTAGTCCCCGGCGGCGAGCTCACGCAGGTAGGCGCCGTTCATCCACGCCAGCTTCTGGTGGTCGAACACGGCCGGCGCGGGGTTCACGCGGTCGAGCGAGAAGCGCTCGACCAGCTCGTCCCGCGTCATGATCTCCGTCTCGCCGTCCCAGCTCCAGCCGAGCAGGGCGAGGAAGTTGACCAGCGCCTGCGGCACGTAGCCCTGGTCGCGGAACTCCTCGACGCTCGCGGCGCCATGGCGCTTGGAGAGCCGCTTCTTGTCCGGCCCGAGGATCATCGACAGGTGCGCGGTCGTCGGGAACGTGCCGCCGAGCGCCTCGACCAGCAGCTTCTGGCGCGGCGTGGACGGCAGCAGGTCCTCGCCGCGGATGACGTGCGTGATGCCCATCGCCATGTCGTCGAGCGGGTTCGCCAGCTGGTACGTCGGCGCGCCGCCGCCGCGCATCAGGACCGTGTCGCCGAGCAGCCGATGCTCGAACGCGATGCGGCCGCGCACGAGGTCCTCGACGACGGTCTCGCCCTCGAGCGGCGTGCGGAAGCGGATGATCGCCGGGCGCCCTTCGGCTTCGAAGTGGCTGACCTGCTCCGCGGTGAGGTCGCGATGCAGGCGCGTGGGCGCCGCCGGGTCGTCCGTGTGGCGCGCCGCGGCGCGCGCGCTCTCGAGCTCCTCCGGGGTCTGGAAGCAGCGGTACGCGAGCCCCTGCTCGAGCAGCTGATCGACGGCCGCCTGGTAGCGCTCGGCGCGCTCGCTCTGGAGGTACGGGCCGTGCGGGCCGCCGAGGCGCGGCGACTCGTCGAAGTCGAGGCCGAGCCAGTCGAGCGAGCGCTGGATCTGGTCGATCGCGCCCGCCGCCTCGCGCTCGGTGTCCGTGTCCTCGATGCGGAGGACCGCAGTGCCGCCGTGGTGCCGGGCGAACAGCCAGTTGTAGAGCGCGGTGCGCACGCCGCCTACGTGGAGGAACCCGGTGGGCGACGGGGCGAAGCGGACGCGAACGGTCATGCGGGAAACGTACCGGGGCGGGACCGCCCGCCACGCCGCACGGCTCCCCCGCCCGCGACGCAGGCGGACGCGCTTCGTATGCTGCGGACGTGATCGCAGGCGCCCACATCTCGTCGGCCGGCGGCATGCAGAACGTGCCCGGCCGCGCGGCCGAGATCGGCGCCGACGGCGTGCAGGTCTTCGTGCAGAGCGCCCGCACGTGGAAGCCCACGGCGCATCGGCCCGAGGACCTCGCCGTGCTGCGCGAGGCGCGGGAGCGCGGCGACGTGGCCTACATCGCCTGCCACGCGATCTACTTCATCAACCTCGCGACCGACGAGCCCGAGCTCCTCGAGAAGAGCCGCACGGCGCTGCGCAACACGATCGACGTCGCCAACGCGATCGCCGCCGACGGCATTGTGCTCCACGTGGGATCGCACAAGGGGCGCGGGCTCGAGGCGACGCTGCCGCAGATCGTGCGCGAGCTGAAGGCGGCGCTCAAGCGCCTGAAGGGGCCATGGCTCCTGCTCGAGAACTCGGCGGGCGCCGGCGGCACGATCGGACGCGACCCCGTGGAGCTCGCCCGCATCATCAACGCCGTCGACGACCCGCGCCTCGGACTCTGCATCGACACGTGCCACGCCTACGTCTCGGGCGTCGACGTCACGGACCCCGCGCAGCTCGACGCGCTCGTGACCGAGCTGGACGAGCGCGTCGGCATCGAGCGGCTCCGCTGCCTCCACGTCAACGACGCCGCGGCCGCGTGCGGGTCGAACCGCGACCGCCACGCCAACGTCGGCGAGGGCGAGATGGGCGCCGGGCTCGCGGTCGCGCTGTCGCACCCGCTGCTGGCCGACCTGCCGATGCTGCTCGAGACGCCGGGTCACGACGGCAACGGGCCCGACGCGCAGGAGATCGCGGCGCTGCGCGCGCTGCACGCCAAGGGCGTCAAGCGCCGTCAGGCGAAGCGGTCCCGCGCACGCTGACCGTGAACGTGCCGCCACCCGGCGGCTCGTGGAACTCGGGGTTCACGCAGCCGATCTCGGGGATGCGCTGCGGGTACGCGCCATCGACGGCCGCGGCGCAGATCGGCAGCGGCAGGCGCACGGCGCGCACGCCGCCGAAGCGCCGTCCCTCCTCCGCGCTCGACTCGAGGACCTCGAGGTCCAGCTCGGCGAGGTGGACCCCCTCCACGCAGCCGACGTAGCGCCGGCCGTCCTTGGCGTCGTACGCGTAGAGCCGTTCGCACCCGAGGCACCGGACCGGATCCACGACCCAATCGCAGTACACGCGGCAGCGGCGGCAGGAGGCCTCGCGGTCGATCGACATGCCCTGAGTGTGGCACGCGGGCGCGACCGGCGCCCGTGCGCCTAGAGCAGCGCCCGGTAGGCGTCGGCGTCGAGCAGGCCGTCGACCGAGCTCGGGTCGTCGAGCTTCACGCGGATCAGCCAGCCCTCGCCGTACGGGTCCCCGTTGACGAGGTCGGGCGACTCGACGACCTTGTCGTTCACGGCCGTGACGGTGCCGCCGAGCGGCGCGATCACGTCGGAGACGGCCTTGACCGACTCCAGCGAGCCGTACGAGCTGTCGCCGTCGATGTGCGAGCCCACGGCCGGCGGCTCGAAGTAGACGACCTCCCCGAGCGCGTCCTGCGCATGCCACGTGATCCCGAAGACCGCCTCATCGCCGTCGGCGCGCACCCAGTCGTGCTCGCGGTGGTAGCGCAGCTCGGCGGGGTAGGTCTCGTCGGCCATGGCTCAGGACTCCTTCTTGTAGAACGGCAGGGGGACCACCTCGGCATCGCGCTCGCGGCCGCGGATGTCGATCTGGAGCGTAGTGCCGGGCTCGGCGTACTCCGGGGGGACGTACCCCATGCCGATGCCGCGATCCACGCTCGGCGAGAGCGTGCCGCTGGTGATGGTGCCGATCTTCTTCCCGTCGGCCAGGATCGCGTAGCCCTCGCGGGGGATCGCGCGGTCGAGCAGCTGCAGGCCGATGAGACGGCGCTTCACGCCCTTCGCCGCCTGCTTCTCGAGCACGGCGCTGCCGACGAACTCGCGCCCGAGGTGCACGAAGCGCCCGAGGCCGGCCTCGATCGGGGTCGTCTTGGGGTCGATGTCGTGTCCGTGCAGCGGATAGCCCATTTCGAGGCGGAGCGTGTCGCGCGCGCCGAGGCCGCTCGGCACGACGCCGTGCTCGCGCCGGGCGAGGATGCCGTCCCAGAGGTCGCCCGCGCGATCCGCGGCGCACATGATCTCCACGCCGGGCTCGCCCGTGTAGCCCGTGCGCGCCACGCGGCACGGCACGCCGGCCACCGTGCGCTCCACGATCGTGAACGGCTTGATCGTCTCGGGGCCGGGCGTCTTCTTCGGCCAGATGTCCGCCAGCAGATCCATCGAGACGGGCCCCTGCAGCGCGATCATCGCCGTCTCGTCGCTCTTGTCCGTGATCACGGCGCCGCGCTGCTTGACCGCCTTGAGCTGGGCCACGTCGGCGGCGATGTTGCCCGCGTTGACGATCAGCAGCCAGACCTTGTCGGGCAGCCGGTAGACGATCAGGTCGTCGACGATCCCGCCCTTCTCGTTGCAGAGGAACGAGTACTGGGCCTGACCCTCCTCGAGGCGGTCGACGTCGCTCGCCAGCGCCTTGCGCAGCAGGTTCTCGGCCCCCGAGCCCGTGACCTCGACCTGGCCCATGTGCGAGACGTCGAAGATCCCGGCCCGCGCGCGAACGGCGCGGTGCTCCTCGTTGATGCCCACGTAGTAGACGGGCATCTCCCAGCCGCCGAACTCGACCATGCGCGCGCCGAGCTCCTCGTGGCGGTCATACAGCGGAGTGCGGCGGAGGCTGTTCGTCATGGGGCAGCGAATCGGGAGGCGTGCAGCGGCGGTGTCCCTTTCGCCTGCGAACTGCAGTTGCCGGCAGGATACCGCGTCAGGCCCCCGCGTGCGCGGGGTTGTTGCGATCCGATTGCAGATCCGGTGCGCTGCGCGGGTGCGGCGCAACGCGGTGTAGCCTTCGCGGGCAGCGGGCCCCGCGCCCGTCCGACGCATGCGGACCATCCTGCTGATCATCGCGAGCCTCGTGCTCCTCGCGCCCGCCGCGGCGCAGGCCGACGCGCCGCCCCCCTTCGCCATCTTCCCGGTGATCGGCGGCGCGCACTACGTCGACGACTTCGGCGCGCCCCGCGGCGGCGGGACCCACGAGGGCAATGACCTGCTGGCGCCGTGCGGCACGCCCGTGGTCGCCGTCGTCCCGGGGACGGTCACGCTCGACTGGGGCGACCGCTCCGGCTGGATGGTCACGCTCAAGGGACGCTCGAGCTGGTACCGCTACATCCACATGGACGGCCGGCAGGGCGCGAAGAGCGCCATCGCCAAGGGCCTGCGCGACGGGTCGAAGGTGAAGGCCGGGCAGATCATCTCGTACGTCGGCAACACCGGTGACGCGGCCGGCGGGCCGTGCCACCTCCACTTCGAGTACCACAAGGGCGATCGGGTCTCGTCGCCGTACGCCTACCTCCAGACGGCAACGATCATGCAGCTCGATGCCGACAACCCGATCAGCCTCAACGCCGTGACGCCGCAGGTCTCGCTGACGATCAAGGGCGTCATCGCCTGGACCGCCACGATCGGCGGCGAGGGTCGGCTGATCATCCGGCCGACGGGGATCTCCTCATCCGACGGCACGAAGCTCTCGCACGCCGGCACGATCGCCCTGCGCGCGAATCCCTCCCTGCTGCCTGCCGCCTCGGTGGGGCGCGCGGTCGTCGTGACGACCACGGCCGTCGAGCTGACGACCGCGCTGCAGGACATCGCGCCGCTCGCGTGGACCGCGGCGAGCGTCGCCTAGCTCAGTCGAGGCGCAGCGCCATGCCGATCTGGTGCCGCAGATCGGGCAGCCACGTCGCATCGATCGTGTGCGCGACCGGCGTCTCGCGGTAGGTCACGTCCATACCGGCGGCGATCATCTCGTCGCGGGCCGCCCGACCGAAGGAGACGTCGATGATGGGGTCGATGCTGCCGTGGACGACTGTCACGGGCGGACGGTCGGCGGACACGAGGTCGAGCGGGTGCTCGGCGACATGCGGGATGAACCCCACCATCGCCAGCAGCGCCGCCGGCGGGGTGCGGTGGGCGGCGAGCGCCATCGCATAGGCCATCACGCACCCCTGCGAGAAGCCCCCGAAGATGATGCGGTCCTCCGGCACCCCGATGCGTCCGGGCAGTCCGTCGAGCCAGTCGTCGAGCAGGTCGACGGAGGCCATGAAGGTCGGCTCGTCGGGGAACCCCACCCGCGGGACGACGTACCAGTGCCAGCCGCCGATGCCGAGGTCGAGAGGTGCCCGCGGCGTCACGCCGACGAGGCGCTGCTCAGGGTCGAGCACCTCGATGATCGGCAGCAGATCGTGCTCATCGGCGCCGCGGCCGTGGAACAGCACGAGCGCCCCCTCCGGCTCCGCGCGCGCGGGACGGATCCGTTCGACGAGCCCGCTCACCGGTAGGGCGCCCACGGATCGGGGATCGGCGCGAGCCGTTCCTCCAGGAGCGGGCGAAGGTGCTCGTGCTGGCGCGGCAGGCGCAGCGTCGTGCCGAGCGACTCGACCGGCTCGTCGATCGCGAAGCCCGGGCCGTCGGTGGCGAGCTCGAAGAGCACGCCGGACGGCTCGCGGAAGTAGATCGAACGGAAGTAGTCCCGATCGACGATCGGCGTGGACGGGAGGCCCGCCTCCGCGGCGCGTCCGAGCCACGCCTCGTGGTCGGCGTCGCGGCTCGCCCAGGCGACGTGGTGGGTCGTCCCGGCACCCCCGATCGACGGCTCGTCGCCGGCCGGCACGAGCTCGTAGGCGGCACCCACGCGATCCGCCTCGGTCCACCAGATCCCGCCGTCGCGCTCGAAGCCGAGCATCTGGAGGGCCGCCGCGCTGCGCTCCGGGTCGCGCGACTGCGCCTGCACGCCGATCATGCGACGCAGGGCGGCCGCCGCCGGCACGTGCGGCGCCTCGGCGTGCGGCAGCGGCGCGCTCTCGGGCACGGCGACGAGGCGCGTCACGAGTCCCTCGGGGTCCCAGACGTCGAGATGGGCGGTTCCGCGCTCCACCGTCGCGCGGCCGGCGAGCCACCGCTCCCACCAGTCGAGCGCGTCCTCGCCCGGCACGCTCCAGTCGATGCGCGTGACCATCCCCTCCCCGGCCCGGCCGAGCCGCGCGCCGGGGTACTCGAAGAAGGTGAGCGCCGTGCCCGGGCTGCCGGTGCGATCGCCGTAGTACAGGTGGTACGCGCCGGGATCGTCGAAGTTGACGGTCTTCTTGACGAGCCGCAGCCCGAGCACACCGCCGTAGAATTCGGCGTTGCGCGGCCCGTCGGCGGTGATCGCCGTGACGTGGTGAATGCCGTGCAGCCGCACGGCTACTCCCCGTCGCCGGGTCGCACCACGCGCCGGTTGTAGAGGCGCGCGCCGACGGCGCCGGCGCCGCTGAGGAGCGCGAGCACCGCCGCCGACTGATACGTGTCGGGCCACGCCGCGAGGAAGTGCAGGAGCGCGAGGGCGCCGAGGCCGAAGAAGTAGCCGAAGCCGAAGGCGGCCAGATAGTCGAAGATCGGTCGCTGCGTCATGCCCGCAGTGTCGGGCACCCGCCGGACGGGCGCAAACGCCCTAGGCGCGCGCTGCGAGCACGGTCTGCAGCGTCGCGATCGCCAGGTCGACCTGCTCGGCGTCGATCACGAGCGGCGGGATCAGCCGCAGCGCCGTCGGCGTGACGGCGTTCACGAGCACGCCGCGATCGCGTAGCGCAGCGGCCACGCCGGCGGCGTCGCCGCCGGCGAGCTCCACGCCGAGCATCAGCCCGGCGCCGCGGACGTCGGCGACGCCGTCGAGGGCCCGCAGGCCCGCCGCGAGCCGCTCCCCCATGCGCTCGGCGTTGTCCACGAGGCCCTCGGCCTCGATCGCGTCGAGCGTCGCGAGCGCACCGGCCGCGATCGCCGGCGAGCCGCCGTACGTCGTGCCGTGGTCGCCCGGCACGAAGCCGTGCTCGAGGTCGCACGACAGGAGCGCGCCGATCGGCAGGCCGCAGGCCATTCCCTTGGCGAGCGTGATCGCGTCGGGCGTCACGCCCGACCGCTGGTAGGAGAACCAGGCGCCGGTGCGCCCGATGCCGGTCTGCACCTCGTCGAACACGAGCAGCGCCTGGTGCGCGTCGCACAGCTCGCGCGCCGCGGCGAGGAAGGCATCGTCGATCACGTTGACCCCGCCCTCGCCCTGGATCGGCTCGATCAGGACGCCGGCGGTAGTCGGGCCGACCGCTTGGTGCAGCGCGTCGCGGTCGTTGGCGACGATGCGTCGGAAGCCCCCGGCCAGCGGCTCGAAGGGCGCCCGCTTGGCCTCGCCGTCGGTCGCCGACAGCGCGCCGAGCGTCCGGCCGTGGAAGGCGCCGGTGAGGCTGATGATCTCGTGCTTGGCATCGCCGCCGACGCCGCGCCCGTGTCGGCGCATCAGCTTGATCGCGGCCTCGTTGGCTTCGGCGCCCGAGTTGCAGAAGAACGCCCGTCGCATGCCGCTCAGCGCGCAGAGGCGCTCGGCCAGCGCGACGGCCGGCTCCGTCCAGAACAGGTTCGAGACGTGCCCGAGCACGGCCGCCTGCTCGGCGAGCGCCCGCGCGGGCGCCGGATGCCCGTGCCCGAGCGTGACCACGGCGATGCCCGCGACGAGGTCGAGATAGCGGGTGCCGGCGTCGTCCCACACCCAGCAGCCGTCGCCGCGGACGAGCGCGAGCGGCCGCGGCGGGTAGTTGGCCATCATCGCGTCGGTCCCCCGATCGGCGATCGTCATGCCCGCACCTCCGTCCCCGCCCCCACGCGCACCCGACCGACGCCACCGGCAAGGGCCGCGCTGCAGGCCGCGAGCTTGGGCAGCATGCCGCCGCTCACCTGCGGCGGGGCCGCCGCCGAGATCGAGGGCAGCACGTTCCCGGCGTCGTCGAGGACGCCGGGCACGTCGGACAGGAAGGCGAGCTCGTCGGCCTCGAGCGCAACCGCCACGGCGGCGGCGACGTCGTCGGCATTGACGTTGAGGAGGCGCGGGGAGGCGCCGTCGCGTCCGATCGGCGCGATCAGCGGCAGCCGATCGGCATTCCACGCCGCGGCGATCGGCGCGACGTCCACCTGCGCCGGCTCGCCCACGAGCCCGAGGTCCGCGCGCCGCCGGCACGTCAGCAGCTCGCCGTCGCGGAACGGCTGCGCGTCGCGGCCGAGGCCGCGCAGCTCCGCCACGAGGTCGTCGGAGACGCCGGCAAGGGCCACGCGCGCGCACGCCAGCGTCGGCAGGTCCGTGAAGCGCCTGCCGTCGACCCAGCGGGCCGGGATGCCCCGCCGCTCCATCAGCGCCGTGATCTGCGCCCCGCCGCCGTGCACGAGCACCAGCGGCCGGCCGTCGGCCGCCGCGATCGCGTCGGGCAGCAGTGCGAGCGCATTACCGCCGAGCTTGGCGACGAGTGCGCCGCTCACGTCGTGTACTCCGCGTTCAGCTCGACGTAGAGCTTCGAGAGGTCCGACGCCCAGACGACGGCACTGCCGTCGCCCAGGCCCAGATCGATCGCGATCTCCACGGTGGTCTCCGCGGCAGCCGCATCGACGAGCGCCTGCTCGACGCCCTCGACGGCCGCGCCGTCGCGGCACAGCAG
>JBPCSR010000028.1:0-14824 GCA_051006935.1 Gaiellales bacterium | reverse complement strand
CCGCTCGAGTGCCCCCGAAGGGGTCTTTCCGCTCGACTTGCATGTGTTAAGCACGCCGCCAGCGTTCGTCCTGAGCCAGGATCAAACTCTCCGTGAAAGCCTTTCGAAACTCGGCGCGAACGCCGGCTTCTGGCTGTTTAGAGTGCGTGATGGTGCCACCCGACAGACGTCGGCAGACAGTCATCACGCTGCGTCCAGTGGATCCGAAGATCCACTGCCGCTGGCATAAAACTCGTTAGACGACCACACGGAATCCGAGGATTCCGATGGTCGTTCCATTGCTCGGTTTTCAAAGACCACACGCCAAGATGGCGCGACCGCGGAACATAGCAGACCTCGGTGAGGCGCTGCCACGGTGAACCGCAGTCAGAGCGCGGGATGACGGCGTAACCGCCGCTCCCCGCGCGACTGGTCGCACACTACACCAGAAGCGCGGAGCGGCGCGCCGGTAGAGGTGTGACGGCACCGCGCCAACGGGGAGACGGGGCTCAGCGGCGCGTCAGCCGGCGATCAGGCGCACGAAATCACGGCGTCCGCGCTGCAGGACCTTGCCGATCACGGCCTCGCGGGGCAGGTCGAGCTCCTCCACCGTCTCGCCGTCGAGGCGCACGGCGCCGCCGGAGATCAGGCGGCGCGCCTCGCCGCGCGAGGCGACGCCGAGGTGGTCCACGAGCAGCGCGGGCACGTGCACCGTGGGATCGGCGCCGATCACGGCCTCGCGCAGGTCCTCGGGCACCTGGTGCTCGGCGAACTGGCGCCGGAACGCGTCGGCCGCCTGCTCCGCCGCCTCGTCGCCGTGGAAGCGCGCGACGATCGCCCACGCGATGCCGCGCTTGGCCTCGACGGGTTCGAGCTCGCCGCCCGCGAGCGCGGCGATGCGCTGCTCGACCTCGTCCTCGGGCAGGCCCGTGGCGAGCCGGAACCACGCCGGCATCGCCTCGTCCGGGATCGACATCGCCTTGCCGTACATGTCGGCGGGCTCGTCGTCGAGGCCGATGTAGTTGCCGAGCGACTGGCTCATCTTCTGGACGCCGTCGGTGCCCACGAGCAGCGCGTGGGTCATGATCGACTGCGCCGGCTTGCCCCACTGCTCCTGGAGATCGCGGCCGACGAGCAGATTGAACTTCTGGTCGGTGCCGCCGATCTCCACGTCGGCGTCGATCGCCACGGAGTCGTAGCCCTGCAGCAGCGGGTACATCAGCTCCTGGAGCGAGATCGGCGTATGCGCGGCGTAGCGCTTGGCGAAGTCGTCGCGCTCGAGGATCTGCGCGAGCGTCGCGCGCGAGGCCAGCTCGAGCAGGCCGTTGGCACCGAGCTCGCCGAGCCACTCCGAGTTGTGGCGGATCTCGATGCGATCGATGTCGAGGATCTTCGCGAACTGGCGCAGGTAGTCGGCCTCGTTCGCGGCGATCTGCTCCGGCGTCAGCATCGGGCGGGTCTTCGACTTTCCGGACGGGTCGCCCACGCGCGCCGTGAAGTCGCCGATGATCAGCACGGGCAGGTGACCGGCGTCCTGGAACGCGCGCAGCTTCGACAGCACCACGGACCAGCCGAGCGTGACGCTGCCGGCCGTCGGGTCGACGCCGAGCTTCACGCGCAGCGGCCGCCCCGCGGCCTCAGCCTCGGCAAGCCGCTTCTCCAGCGCGCCCTCGGGCAGCACATCGACGGCATTGCGCAGGAGTGGGCGAAGGTGATCCGACATCCAGCCGGGGAGGATACCCGCGCCGGCGGTGCGGGCGCGGGATACCATGGGCGGGAGTCCCCTGCGGACTTCCCGCGCCATGGCACGCCGCAAACCGATCCTCCGCCGCTACGGACGTCTCGTCCTCGAACTGCCGGAACCGACCGGGCCGATCGACGACCCCCGTCGCCGCCGCCTGCGCTGGGTGCGCGTCTCGCTGATCGCCTTCCTCGTCGGGCTGATCTTCGCGTCGGCCACGACGTACGGCTTCGTCACCGCGATCACCACGAACCTGCCCGACCTGCGCCAGTTCGACGGGCACACGACGAACCTCGCGCAGGACGGGTCGATCTGGGTGACGGGCGAGACCGGCACGCTGCGCCGCATCGCGATCCTCCGCTCGGACCAGTCGCGGGTGATCGTGCAGAGCGACCAGATCTCGAAGCAGATGAAGGACGCCGTCGTCGCGATCGAGGACAAGCGGTTCTACCGGCACAACGGCGTGGACCTGAACGGCATCGCGCGCGCGCTCTTCAACCGCTTCGCGTCGGGCACGAACGAGGGCGCGAGCACGATCACGCAGCAGCTCGTCAAGAACACGTACCTGACCGCGGCCCAGACCGTGCAGCGCAAGGTGCGCGAGGCGTCGCTGGCCTGGCAGCTCGAGCAGCGCTGGTCGAAGGACCGGATCCTGACCGCGTACCTCAACACGGTCTACTTCGGCCACAACACCTACGGCGTCGAGAGCGCCGCGAAGTACTACTTCGGCACCTCGGCCAAGAACCTCGATCCGGCCGACTCCGCGCTGCTCGCCGCGGTCCTCAAGTCGCCGACCACGTACGACCCCATCACCAACCCCGACGCCGCGCTCGCGCGCCGCAACCTCGTGCTGCAGGCAATGGCCGACCAGGGCTTCATCGACGCCGACACCGCCGCCGTCGAGAAGGGACGGCGCCTGCTGCCGATCACGCGCATCGAGCCCAAGCCGCTGAACACGCGGTACCCGTACTGGGTGCAGTTCATCACGGAGCAGCTCGTCAACCGCTTCGGCACCGCCCAGACGTTCGGCGGCGGCATGAAGGTCGTCACCACGCTCGACGTGCACCAGCAGCAGCTCGCGGAGCAGGCGCTGCGCAACCAGCTCCCCGGGCCGACGGAGCACGGGCCGCAGGGCGCGATCGTCGCGATCGACCCGCGCACCGGCGAGGTGCTCGCGATGGCCGGCGGCAAGCCGTACTCCGAGCGGCACCAGTTCAACGTGCCCGCCGACGCGCACCGCCAGCCGGGCTCGTCCTTCAAGCCGTTCGTGTACCTCGCCGCGCTGGAGAAGGGCGTGCGCCCGTCGACGACGTTCCGCAGCGCCAAGCAGCTGTTCGACCTCGGCGGCGGCCAGTTCTGGTACGTCACCAACAGCGAGGACGCCTACGGGAAGAATCTCACGCTACCCGAGGCGCTCGCACTGTCGGACAACACCGTGTTCGCGCAGCTGACGATGCTGATCAAGCCGTCGATCATCGCCGACGTCGCCCACCGGCTCGGGATCATCTCGCCGATCGACTCCGGCCAGCCCGCCATCGGCCTCGGCGGCCTGTTCGTCGGCGTGACGCCGCTCGAGATGGCGCACGCGTACGCCACGATCGCCAACGACGGCCAGCGCGTCGGCGGCTCGATCCTCTTCCACACGCCCGACTCCGGCATCACCGATCCGTCGATGGAGCCGATCTCGATCAAGCGCATCGAGTTCCCCGACGGCAAGACGATCGTCAACACGCCCGTCGCCGTCCAGGCCGTGCCCAAGGACGACGCACTCGAGACGATCCAGGCGATGAAGGGCGTGATCCGCTTCGGCACCGGCGTGAACGCCGGCATCGGCCGGCCCGCGATCGGCAAGACGGGCACGACGTCGGACTTCAAGGACGCGTGGTTCGTCGGCTCGACGCCGCAGCGCACGACGGCCACGTGGGTGGGGTATGAGAACCCGGCGCGGCCGATGCGCACGCAGTACAACGGCACGCCCGTGTTCGGCGGGACGTACCCGGCGCTGATCTGGCAGGACTACATGAAGAACGCGATGCGCGGCCAGCCGCGGGACGACTGGGAGGCGCCCGTCGGCGTGCCCTCGATTCCCGTCTCGGTGGACCCGCGCACCGATCAGCGCGTGCCGCCGGGCTGCAAGTACGCGCAGGTCGTCGTCTGGGCGCAGTCGCTCGCCCCGCTCGACATGGGGCCGTGCGAGACCGACCTGCTCTCCACCCCGGACTTCACGGCCTCGAACCGACGCAAGGCCAACAGCCTCGCCACCGGCTCGGGCCTGCAGATCCGCTTCCAGTACCGCGCCGCGGAGCCGGGCGAAAAGCCGGGCACCGTCGTCGTGCAGTCGCCCGCGCCGCTGACCGCAGTGCAGCCGGGCAGCGTCGTCACGCTCGTGATCGCGCGCAAGATCCCGAGCGTCCTCGTCCCGAACGTCGTCGCGACGGCGAAGCAGCCGAGTCTCACCGAGGCCGCGATCGCGCGTCTGCAGGCCGCGCAGTTCCGCGTCGTCGTGATGGACCAGCAGGACGCCGAGGGGCTCCCGCTCGGCTCCGTCGTCTCGCAGTCGCCCGCGCCCGGCAAGCCCGCGCCGCTCGGCTCGGTGATCACGATCTCGAGCAGCGGCGACTACACGGGCTCCGTCGTCCCCAACGTGGCGGGCATGTCGGTCGCCGACGCGCGCGCCGAGCTCGACAAGGTCGGACTCGTCGCCGGCGCGATCAACGCGGACGGCGGCCTCAACCCGGACGACAAGGTGTTCAGCATCGAGCCGTCGCCGGGGGCCAAGGTGCCGCGCGGCACCAAGATCACGCTCTACGTCTCGCCGTTCTAGCGCTCAGGGGCGGACGGCGGCGCTGTAGAGCGACGCCCGCAGGAGACGACCGCGCGACGTGAGCGCGTCCTTGGCCCAGACGAGGCGTCCCGCGCCGAGCGAGGGATCCGTCAGCCGCGCCTCGGAGCGGTCCGTGGCGGTCACGCGCATGGTGCGACCGGTGGCGAGGTCGACGACCCAGATCTCGTCGCGCGAGCCGCCCTTGCCGCCGCGCAATCGCACCGCGGCCCGCGCGCCGGCGACGCTCGGGCGCGTCACCTCGAAGGGGTCGCGCGTGCCGAAGGCGACCGAGCTGAGCAGCGTCCGCGAGGAGCCGTCCGCGGCGTAGGCCGTCAACGCGATCCGCTGGCGCCCGCCCGACAGCGTGCGCCGCATGGCGAGCACCGTGCCGTCGTCGACCAGCGCGACGGAGTACACCGTGGCCACCCGGGCATCGGGCTCGCTCGCGCGCGTCGCGATCGCGCCGTCGTTCGTGCGCACGCCGATCATCGTGCCGCCCGCCGCGGGCTTCGCCGCCCACGCGACGCCGGCGGCGCTGGCGGCGATCGACGTGATCGCGCCGCCCGCCTGGTCCGACGTCACCAGCGTGGTCGCGGGACCGCCGGCGCTGGGCGCGCTGAAGACGGTGTTGTTGTCGACCCAGACGACCGTGGCCCCGGCGACGGCGACGGGATGCGGGGTCGTGATGTCGTGCGGATCGGTCTGATCCTCCGCGACGATCGTCGACTGCCCCGCCGGCGACACGGTGGCGACGTAGCCGCCGGTGCCCGGGAAGGCCACGGCGTACGCGAAGGTGCCGTCGCCCTCCGACACGGGCGCCTGCACCGTGTTGCACGGCATCGTCGTGCACGGCTCATGCACGACGGGCACGTTGCGCCCGCGGGTGCGGATCACCAGGCGGTCGCCGCGGAAGGCGGCGACCGCGCGCACGTCGCTGTCGCCGCGCCCCACCTCGAGCCAGGCGAAGTCGCCGGTGCCGATCGCCGGCGCGGCGATCCACGCGGCCGTGGTGGCGTACGCCTGCACGGGCGTCGAGACGAGCGCGGCCATCGGACTCAGGCGAGCGGCGGTTCCGCGAGGACGGCCGCGAGCTCCTCGGCGACGCGCTCCTGCTGCGCCTGCGTGAGCGCGCCGAAGAACGGCAGGGCCAGCGCGCGGGCCGAGATCGCCTCGCTGACGGGGAACTCGCCCTCGCGGTGGCCGCGCCCGCGGTAGAACGGCTGGAGGTGGATCGACGGCAGGTACGGCTTCGACGCGATGCCGCGCTCCGCGAGCCGGCCGATCACGGCGTTGCGATCCACCTCGGGCTCGAGCAGCACGGTGTACACGAACCACGAGCGCGTGTCGCCCGCGACGACGCCCGGCAGCGTCACGCCCTCGATGCCCCCGAGCAGCGCGCCGTAGCGGTCGGCCACGGCCGTGCGTCGCGCGAGGATCTCGTCGAGGCGCTCGACCTGCGCGAGGCCGACCGCGGCGGAGAGGTCGTCCATGCGGTAGTTCCAGCCCAGGCGGTCGTGCTCGAGCCATGCGCCGGAATCGGCGCGGCCCTGGTTGCGCAGGCTGAGGATGTCCTCGTAGACGGCGTCGTCGTCCGTGGTGACGATGCCGCCCTCGCCCGTCGTCATCTGCTTGTTCGGGTAGAACGCGAAGATCGTCGGGGAGCCGTGCGTGCCGACCTTGCGGCCCCGGCGCACGGCACCGAGCGCCTCCGCCCCGTCTTCCACGACTGCGAGGCCGTGGCGCTGCGCGATTGCCGTGATCGCCTCGATGTCGCACGGCAGGCCGAAGATGTGGACGGGGACGACCGCCTTGGTGCGCGGAGTGATCGCAGCCTCGAGCGCCGCCGGGTCGATGTTGAACGTGACGGGATCGATGTCCGCGAAGGCGACGTCGGCGCCCGCGTGCAGCGCGCAGTTGGCCGACGAGATGAAGGAGAACGGCGAGGTGATGACCTCGTCGCCGGGACCGACGCCGGCGCGCACCAGCCCGAGGTGCAGGCCGGCGGTGCCGCTCGACACCGCCGCCGCGTGCTTCGTGCCGACCCAGTCGGCGAACGCGCGCTCGAAGCGCGGGCCCATCGGACCGAGCGACAGCATCCCCGAGCGCAGCACCTCGAGGACCAGCTCCTCCTCGCGCGGGCCGACGTCGGGCTGCGCGAGCGGAATCGGCTCGCCGGTCGGGCTCACGCGCCCTTCGGGTACTCGAGGTACGTCTTCGAGAGCTCGTGCTCGCCGTGCACCGTGGCGAAGAAGATGTCCTGGATCCGCTGCGTGATCGGGCCCTTGCCGATGTGGTGGTCGTCCAGCGACGCGACCGGCGTGACCTCGGCGGCCGTGCCCGTCAGGAACACCTCGTCCGCGAAGTAGAGCTCGGCGCGCGTGAGATCGCGCTCGACGGTCTCGATGCCGACCGTCGCCGCCATCTCGATCACCGCGTGGCGCGTGATGCCGGGCAGGCACGAGGCGCTGATCGGCGGCGTGTAGAGCTTGCCGTTCATGACCGCGAACACGTTCTCGCCAGAGCCGTCGGCGATCAGGCCGGCCTCGTTGAGGAGGATCGCCTCGTCGTAGCCGTGCTTGAGCGCCTCCATCTTGGCGAGCTGCGAGTTGAGGTACTGGCCGGACGCCTTCGCCGTCGCCGGGATCATGTTGGGCCCGATCCGGCGCCAGGAGGAGATCATGCAGCGGATGCCGTTCTTGATCGCCTCGTCGCCGAGGTACGCGCCCCACGACCAGACCGCGATCATCGTGTGCACGGGGCAGTTGAGCGGGTTGACGCCCATCTCGCCGGCGCCGCGGAACACGAGCGGGCGGATATAGCAGCAGGGCAGGTTGTTCGCCTTGATCGTGCCGTGCACGGCCTCGGCGATGTGCTCGTTCGAGTACGGGATCTGCATGTAGTACTGCTCGGCCGAGCGGCGCAGGCGGGCGATGTGGTCGCCGAGGTGGAACACGGCCGGGCCGCGATCGGTCTCGTACGCGCGAATGCCCTCGAAGACGCCCGAGCCGTAGTGCAGGGCGTGCGTGAGGACATGGACCTTCATGTCGTTGTAGTCGATGAGGTCGCCGTCGAACCAGATCAGATCGGACTGCATGCGGTGTTCTCCCGTAGGTCGAGCGGGAATGGTACCCGCGGGCGGGCGCTTTGGAGCCAGACGCGCGGGGGCGCGGCTCAGGCGGTGAGGCGCTCGCGCAGGAGCGCCTGGAGCGCCTTCGCGTCGGCCCGGCCGCCGCTCTGCTTCATGCACTGGCCGACGAGGAAGCCGATCACCTGCTCGCGACCGCCCTTGAAGGCCTCGACCTCGTCGGGGTGCGCGGCGAGGACCTCGTCGACGATCGCGCCGAGCTCGTCGGCGCCGCCGACCTGCGCGAGGTCGCGCGCCTCCACCACGCCCGCCGCCGTCGCCGCGTGATCCTCGACGAGCGCGGCGAACACCACCTTGGCCGACGTCTGGTTGATCGTGCCGTCGATCACGAGCGCGATCAGGCCCGCGAGGCGCTCCGGCGTGACGGGGCTCGCGTCGGCGGCGATGCCGTCGGCGTTGAGGTGCGCCTGGAACTCGCCCATCACCCAGTTCGCCGCCACCTTGCCGTCGCCGACGCGCTCCGCGAGGTCGTCGTAGTACGCGGCGAGCTCGGGCTCGGTGGCGAGCAGCAGCGCCGTCGCCTCGGGCAGGCTCGCGCCGGTGAGCCGCGCGAAGCGGGCGACGGGCAGCTCGGGCAGCTCGCCCGCGAGCGCCGCGAGGTCGTCCTGGTCCTGCGTGACGGGCAGGAGATCGGGCTCCGGGAAGTAGCGGTAGTCGTGCGCCTCCTCCTTCGAGCGCAGCGACGACAGCGTCCCCGTGGCCGGGTCGAAGTGCAGCGTCTCCTGCTGCACCGGCTCGCCCGCCTGGACGAGCGCCAGCTGCCGCTCGAGCTCGGCCTCGATGCCGCGCTCGAGGAAGCGGAAGGAGTTCATGTTCTTGAGCTCGGTCTTGGTGCCGTACGCGTCCGCGCCGATCGGGCGGATCGAGACGTTGGCGTCGGCGCGCAGCGAGCCCTTCTCCATGTCGCACTCCGACGCGCCGATCGCCACGACGGTGGCGCGCAGCAGCGTGAGGAACCGGCGCGCGTCCTCGGGGGAGCGGATGTCGGGCTCGGTCACGATCTCGAGCAGCGGCGTGCCGACGCGGTTGAAGTCGACGACGGAGCCGGCCGACCCGGAGATGCGTCCGCTGTCGCCGCCCGCGTGGATCATCTTCGCCGCGTCCTCCTCGAGGTGCGCGCGGGTGATCCGCACGGTGAAGGCGCCCTCGCCCGGCACGTGGAACACGCCCTCCGCGCACAGGGGCTGGTCGTACTGGCTGATCTGGTACGCCTTCGGGCTGTCGGGGTAGAAGTACTGCTTGCGACTGAACTCGCTGACGTCGGGGATGCGGCAGCCGAGCGCGAGTCCCACGCGCGCGGACTGGCGAATCGCCTCGGCATTGGCGACCGGCAGGGCGCCGGGGTGCGCGAGGCACACCATGCAGACGTTGGTGTTCGGCTCGTCGCCGTAGCGATTCGGGCACGAGCAGAACATCTTCGACGCGGTGTTCAGCTGGACGTGGATCTCGAGGCCGATCACCGCCTCGTAGCCGTCCTTCTGCCAGGCCTCGCTCATGCGCCGCCTCGCATCGCCGGAGGCACGGCGTCGAACGCGTGCTCGGCCTCGAAGGCGGCGCCGAGGCGGAACAGCAGGTTCTCGCTGTACGCCGGGCCGATGATCTGCAGGCTGCTCGGCAGGCCGTCGGACAGGCCGTTCGGCAGGCTCAGGGCCGGGATCCCGGCGAGGTTCACGGGAAGCGTGAAGATGTCGTTCGCGTACATCGCGAGCGGGTCGTCGAGGCGCGCGCCGATTGGGAACGCGGTCGTCGGCGCGGTCGGCATGAGGATCGCGTCCACGCCGGCGAAGGCCGCGTCGAAGTCGCGGCGGATCAGCGTGCGGACACGCTGCGCCTGCACGTAGTAGGCGTCGTGGTAGCCGGCCGACAGCGCGTACGTCCCGATCATGATGCGGCGCTTCACCTCGGCGCCGAACCCGGCGTCGCGCGTCGCCTCGTACATCGCGCGCACGTCGCCCGCGTCGACGCGCAGGCCGTAGCGCACGCCGTCGAAGCGCGACAGGTTGGCGGACGCCTCGGCCGGCGCGATCACGTAGTACGCGGCCAACCCGTGCCGGGCGTACGGGAGCTCGACGTCGACGACGGTCGCGCCGAGCGACTGGGCGATCGCCACCGACTCGTCGAAGCGCGCGCGGATGCCGGGCTCGACCCCCTCCTCGAGCTCGGCCCACGGCACGCCGAAGGTGACGCCGTCGAGGCGCCCGGCCTCGGGGACCTGGATCGGCTCGCGCGGCCCCGTGCAGGTGGCGTCGCGGTCGGAATCGCGGGCGATCACCTGGTGCAGGAGCGCGGAGTCGCGCACGGTCAGCGCCATCGGCCCGACCTGCTCCAGCGAGCAGGCGAAGGCGATCACGCCGAAGCGCGACACCGTGCCGTAGGTGGGCATCAGTCCCACGAGCCCGCAGAACGCGGCGGGCTGACGGATCGAGCCGCCCGTGTCGGTGCCGAGCGACCACGGCGCGCAGCCCGACGCGACGACCGCGGCCGAGCCGCCGGACGAGCCGCCGGGCACGCGCGTGACGTCCCACGGGTTGCGCGTGACGCCGTAGGCCGAGTGCTCCGTCGACGAGCCCATCGCGAACTCGTCGAGGTTCGTCTTGCCGAGGCTCACGAGGCCGGCCTCGTTGCCGCGCGCGACGACGTCGGCGTCCTCGATCGGGACGAAGCCCGCGAGGATCCGCGAGGCCGCGGTGGTCGGCACGTCCTTGGTCGAGAGCAGGTCCTTGTACGCGATCGGCACGCCGCTGAGCGCGTCGCCGCCGCCCGCGTCCTGCGCGCGCGCCGCCGCGAGCGTGCGCTCCGGATCGACGTGCAGGTACGCGTGGATCTCGCCGTCGACGGCCGCGATGCGGTCGAGGTAGGACTGCGCGAGCTCCTCCGCCGTGCACTCCCCCGCCCGCAGCATCGCGCTCGCGCGCTCGGCGGTGAGGCCGATGACGTCGATGCCCGCCATCTAGGCCCCGATCGGCGGCACGCGGAACCCATCCGCGGTCGGGTCCGGCGCATTGCGCAGCGCGTCCTCGCGGGACGCGCCGGGCCGCGCGACGTCGGGGCGCAGCGCGTCGCTGCTCTCGTGCGAGTGCTTCGTCGGCGGCACGTCGGCGATCGGCAGCGCGGCGATCGTGTTGACGTGGCCGAGGATGCTCGTCAGCTCGCGGCCGAGGCGCTCCACCTCGGCGTCGTCGAGGCCGAGGCGCGCGAGGGCCGCGACGTGGCGCACCTCATCCGCGGTCAGCTCGACGTCGGACATCGCGTCCTCAGCGGCCGGCGGAGCGCTCGGCTGCCTCGATCGTGTTCTTCAGCAGCATGGCGATGGTCATCGGGCCGACGCCGCCCGGCACCGGCGTGATCAGCCGGGCCTTCGGCTGTACGGCGTCGAAGTCGACGTCGCCGCACAGGCCCTCGGGCAGGCGGTTGATGCCGACGTCGATCACGACGGCGCCGTCCTTGACGCAGTCCGCGCCGATCATCTTGGGGCGGCCGACCGCGGCGACGAGGATGTCGGCCTGGCTGCAGATGCCCGGCAGGTCCTTCGTGCGCGAGTGGCAGATCGTGACCGTGCAGTCCTCCTTCAGCAGGAGGTGGGCCTGCGGCTTGCCGACGATCTCGGAGCGGCCGACGACGACCGCGTGCGCGCCGCGCATCTCGACGTCGTACGCCTTGAGGAGCTCGATGCAGCCCGCGGGCGTGCACGGAAGCGGGCCCGGCTGCAGCGTCATCAGGCGCCCCATCGCGTCGGCGGTGAGGCCGTCGGCGTCCTTGGCGAACGGGATGCGGTTGAGCGCGGCGTCGGTGTCGAGATGATCCGGCAGCGGCATCTGCACGATCATCCCGTGGATCGCCGGGTCGTTGGCGACCTCGTCGATCTTGGCCTCGAGCTCGGCCTGCGTGCTCTCCGCGGGCATCACGATCTCCAGGGAGTGCATCCCGGCCTCGTGGCACGCCTTGTGCTTGTTGGCGACGTAGACCTGCGACGCGGGATCCTCGCCGACGATGATCACCGCGAGCCCGGCGAGGACGCCGGTCTCGTCGTGGAGCTTCTTCGTGCGCTCCGCCACCTCGGCACGGACCTTGGCCGCGACCGCCTTGCCGTCGATCAGATTGTCCATGCGCGCAGGGTACCGACGCCGGCCGCGGATCGGCTCAGTCGCCGGTGCGGATGAACTGGATGCGGCCGACGGACGTGGTCCGCTCCGGCGCGTCCCAGGGCGCGACGCGCACGTCGCAGACGGCGAGCGTGCGCCCGGCCCGCAGGCACCGCGCCGTGACGCGCAGCGCGGAGAGGTCGGCCATCCGCAGGAAATCGCTGCGCAGGTCGACGGCCACCCACGTGGCCGGCGCCGCGTGCATGACGGCGTACCAGCCGGCGGTGTCGACGAGCGTGGCGAGCGTGCCGCCGTGGAGCATCGGCGGATCCTCGTACCCGAGCGCCGTCTCGGTGGGGTCGAGCCGAAGCACGACCTCGTCGCCGTCGGTGTCGACGTACGACAGGCCGATGGCACGGTCGAGCGGGGACAGCGGATGCGCGGCGAGCGGATCGTCCATGGCGGCAGCGTACCCCCTAGACTCCCAGCGAACCGGACAGGAGGTCCACGGTGGCGCACAACTCGGTCGGCTTCGACGATCCCCTCGCCCTCGAGCTCGACGTGATCGGGCCGAAGGCCAACCCGACGCGCGGCGAGCCCGTGGAGTCCGGCAGGGTGCTGTTCGAGGATGCCCACGTCGAGGCGGGCGTCTGGGAGTGCACGCCGGGCACATTTCCGTCGAAGCGCGAGGGCTTCCGCGAGGCCGTCACCATCATCAAGGGCAAGGGCGAGCTGCGCGACGCCGACGGCAACGTCACGCCGTTCCGCACCGGCACGGCGCTCGCCATCCCCGAGGGCTGGGTCGGCGAGTGGGACATCGAGGAGACGACGCGGAAGGTCTACGTCGTCTCGTACACCGCGCCGCGCGCGTAGCGATCGGGCAGCGGGCACGCCGCGCCCTCGGGCCGGCGTCGTCGCGCGATCTCCGCGTAGCCGCGCGCGCCCAAGGCGTGCAGCCCCCGCACGTACAGCGTCCAGGCGCCGAGCGCACCGAGCGGCGTGCGGATCGCGATCGCCCGCACGGCGTCGACGCCGAGCGCCACGCGGCCGTCGGGGAAGCGCACGCGCAGGCCGTCGCCGAGCGCGCCGCGCCCGATCTCCGGATAGCGCTGCACGGCGACCGAGTAGCCCATGTCGTCGAGCCGACGCAGCCAGTCGAGGCGCCGCACCCAGCGGACGCTGCGGCGGCACATGCCGCAGGTGTCGTCGTAGACCACGATCGGGCGCATGCCCGTCAGTTCGCGCCGTCGGCGGCGGAGGACCACGCGCGTCCCGCGGTGCGGGCGGCGGCAGCCACGAGCTCGCCGAAGCGCTCGCGGTCCTCGAGCGGCACCGGGTAGCCGGGGACCCAGGCGATCTGCGCCACGCCCTCGAGATCGCGGAGGGCCTCGGCCGCCGCCCAATGGAGATCGGGCCCGACGGCGACGTCCGCGGCGCCCGCCTGCGCGAGCAGCGGTGCCACCTGGGCCGCGGCGGGGCCGACGACCACGATGCGCCGGCCGGCGCGGACGAACTCGGCGCAGGCCTCGCGCAGCAGACGCTGCTCGCCCGGCGCGGCGTGCACCGGCCCCGCCTCGAGCTCGGCCAGCCCGCCCACGATCAGCACCGACGAGGCGTCGGGCAGGTGGCGCACGAACGCGGCCGCCTTCGCCGGGGTCGCCGCCATGCCGTCGTGGTAGACGGCGACGTCACCCGACTCGCCGATGCGCTCCCCGCGCCACGCCGGTACGCGATACCCCGCGAGATCGACGTCCTCGACAGCGACCCCCAACGCATCGCGCACGACGGCCAGCGCGCACACCGCATTCGCGCGGAGATGCACCGGCACGCCGGCCAGATGCTGCGGATCGCGATCGTCGAAGCGCACCACGCGCACGCCATCGCGGGGGACGAGCACGTCCGTCGCCACCGGCAGCACCGCCGTGTCGCCCGGCTCCTGGTGCACGAGGATGCGCTGCTTCGTCGCGAAGTAGCGCCCCTCGCCGCCGTGGAGCTCGGCGTGGTCGGGCCCGAGCGACGTGATGACGGCGATGCGGGGGCTCGCGCTCATATACGCGAGGTGCGTGCTGGTGAGCTCCAGGACGAGGAGGTCGGGTTGGCGTCCGGCGACCAGGTCGGCGAGGGTGTCGGCGCTCGGCCACGCGTTCTCCGCGCGCCCGGTCGGCGGGATCAGGACGTCCCACCCGACCGCCTCCAGGAGATGGGCGATCAGCCGCGCCGTCGTGGTCTTGCCCGCCGTCCCCGTCACGCCGAGGACGGGCGTCGGCCACTCGTGCAGCACGAGATCGGCGAGACACCCGACGTGAATGCCCCGTTCGCGGGCGTGCACGACGTGCGCGGCCGTCTCCGGCGTCCAGCAGTCGACCATCAGCACGTCGGCGCGCTGGACCGCGGCGAGGCGCTCGTGGACGAGCACGCACCCCTCCGGCAGCGCCGCGTCGGGCGCGTGGTCGGCGATCACGACGTCGGCGCCGCGATCGCGCAGCAGCGCCGCGAGCGCCGCGCCATCCCGGTCCAGCCGGTCGAGGACGACGCGCCGTCCGGCGATCTGGTGGGGTGCGTACGGATTCATCGGCGTCGTCGCGCGGGGCCGGTGCCCCGCGCCCGGAGAGGCGACGACCGGAATCGAACCGGTGTGGACGGCTTTGCAGGCCGCTGCCTAGCCACTCGGCCACGTCGCCGGGAACCCCCGCATCTTATGCGGAGGCGCACGGCAGGGGCCTCAGGTCGCCATCAGGTGGAATTCGTGCACCCAGTTGCCGTTCTCGAGGTGCGTGCTCACGCACCATCCGGTCGCGCCGCGGTAGCGGCCGCTGCCGCCGGTGATCGGGCGCGTCGTGCTCGACGCGACGGGGATCGTCGGCGCGACGAGCGAGTAGATCGCGACGCCCTGCACGACGATCTGGTTGTCGATGTCGCCGATCGTGAAGATCAGCGTGCCGAGGCGGAGCTCCTGGCCCGCGGTGGGCCGGTTCGACTGGGTGGTGACGAGCTGCGCCTGGAGCGAGCCGATGCGCTTGTCGGTGCCGATGCGCGTCAGCCCGACGGCGCCG
>JBPCSR010000027.1:0-25555 GCA_051006935.1 Gaiellales bacterium | reverse complement strand
TGGTTCACATCTCAGAGCTGGCCGAGCGCCACATCGAGAACCCCCGCGAGATCGTGTCGCAGGGCGATCACGTGCTGGTCCGCATCATCGAGATCGACGCCGAGCGGCGTCGACTCTCGCTGTCGATGAAGCAGGTGCTGCCGGGCGACCCGGTGCTGCCGCCGATCAGCCTGATCCCGGGCGGCGACCCGTTCATCGACCCGAACGAGCCGATCGCCGAGCCGAGCGGTTCCGCCGACCTCGAGCTCGACCACGTCGAGGAGGGCGAGTACGACCTCGAGGGGCTGCTGCCGCCGGGCATGGCCGCCGAGCTCGCCGCCGCCGTCGCCGCCGAGCAGGCCGTCCAGGAGGCTCCCGCGGAGGAGCCCGCCGCCGAGCCCGCGGAGGAGCCCGCCGCCGAGCCCGCGGAGGAGCCCGCCGCCGAGGCCGCGGAGACGCCGGCCGAGGACGCGGACGCCACCGAGGCCTAGCGTTTCGCGATGGCCGGTCAGCCGCCGCTGATCGGGGTCACCGGTGCGATCGGCGCCGGCAAGTCCAGCGTGCTCCAGGGGTTCGCCCTGCGCGGCTGCGCCTGCCTGAGCGCCGACGCGGTCGTCCATACGCTGTACCACCAGAGCGCGGTGCGCGACGCCGTCGTGCACCGCTTCGGCGACGACGTGCTCGGCGCCGACGGCGAGATCGACCGGGTCGCGTTGAGCAGCGTGGTGTTCGCGGACGCCGAGGCGCTCGCCTGGCTCGAGGCGTTCATGCATCCGCGCGTCGAGGAGCACATGCGGGTGTGGCTCGCCGAGGCGCAGCTGCGAGAGCCGCCGCCGCCGCTCGTCGTCTACGAATCGCCGCTCCTGTTCGAGGCCGGCCTCGCCGACCGCTTCGACCGCGCCCTCGTGGTCACCGCCGATGAGGAGGTACGCCACACGCGCATCGAGGCTCGTGGCGGCCTCGACCGGCTGGCCGAGCGGGAGGCGCGCCTGTGGGGCGACGACCGCCGCACCACCGCGGCCGACGACGTGATCGACAACAGCGGGACGCGCGAGGAGCTCCAGGCGGCGATCGACGCGTACATCGCCCGATACGCTGGGCGGTGATGCGCCGCGCACTCGGCCTCATCCTCCTCGCCCTGATCGTGCTCGCCGCCGTCGGGCTCTACGCCGTCAAGACCGAGCCCGGGTGGTACGTGCGCATGCGCTATCCGCTCGAGTACGGCGCGATCATCCGGGCGCACGCCGACAACTACGGCCTCGAGCCATCGCTCCTGGCCGCGGTGGTCTACACGGAGTCGAAGTTCGATCCGAACGCCAAGTCGTCGGCCGGTGCGATCGGGTTGATGCAGCTGCTGCCGGCGACCGCGCAGGGCATCGCCGACCACACGGGAGGGGGCAGCTACCAGCCAACCGACCTCTACGATCCCGAGCTCAACATCCGCTACGGCGCCTACTACCTCGCGCGGATGCGCGACAAGTACCGGGACCACCCGCAGGCGCTCGACCTGGCGTTGGCCGCCTACAACGCCGGCCAGGGCAACGTGGATCGCTGGGTCGCGGCCACGCCGGCCGGGCGCCCGGTGCGCATCCCGTTCCGCGAGACGCGGGACTACATCGCGCGGGTGCACCGGCTGCAGGCCCTCTACCGGCGCGGCTACGGATTAGGCTAGCCCCATGCTCCTGACGCCCCGCGAGGTCGATCGCCTGCTGCTGTTCCAGGCCGCCGAACTGGCGCGGGCGCGGCGCGCCCGTGGTCTGCGCCTGAACGCGCCGGAGGCGATCGCGATCATCGGCGATGCGGCCTGCGAGGCCGCGCGCGACGGCGCGACGCACGCCCAGGCCGTCGACGCGGCGCGCGCCGCGCTCGGACCGGACGACGTGCTCGACGGCGTCGCCGCGCTGGTGGGGCACGTGGAGGTGGAGGCGCTGTTTCCCGACGGCACGCGACTGCTCGTCATCGAAGCGCCGCTCGGGCCCGCACCTGCCGGGGGCCCCGGCGCGATCGAGAGCGCGTCCGCGCCGCCGGACGACAGTGGTGACGTCGTGGAGGTCGGGGTCGCGAATCGCGCGTCGGTGCCGATCGCGGTCACGAGCCACTGGCACTTCTTCGAGGCCAACCGCCAGCTGGACTTCGACCGCGCGACGGCGTGGGGCCGCCGTCTGGCGATCCCGACGGGGAGCACGGTCCGGTGGGCTCCCGGCGAGACCCGCACGGTGGTGCTGCGCCCGTTCGCCGGCGCCCGCATCGCCTACGGGTTCAACGGCCTCGTCAACGGCCCGCTCGACGCGCCCGGCGCGCGGGAGGCGGCGCTCGCGCTGGCCGCGGAGCGCGGCTTCCGGGGAGCCGCGCAATGAGCCTCGACGGCGACGCCTACGCGCGCGTCTACGGTCCCACCACCGGCGACCGCGTGCGGCTCGGCGATACGAGCCTGGTGATCGAGGTCGAGGCCGACGACCAGCAGCGCGGGAACGAGGTGCTGGCGGGATTCGCGAAGACCGCGCGGGACGGGCTGATGGCGCAGGCGACCCTCGAGGCCGTCGAGATCGCCGTGACCCAGGTGCTGGTGGTCGATCCCGTGCTCGGCATCCGCAAGACCGCGATCGGCATCACCGACGGGCGCATCGTGGCCATCGGACGCGCGGGCAACCCGGACATCATGGACGGCGTCGACGTCGTGCTCGGCACCGACACCGCGATCGTGTCGGGCGAGGGGCTGATCGCCACCGCCGGGTCGATCGACAGCCACGTGCACCTGCTCAGCCCGCGCATCTGCGACCAGGCCCTCGCCGCCGGATTCACGACGCTCGTGATCCAGGACTACGGCCCGGTCTGGAACCTCGGCACGAACCCCGCGTGGGCGCTGCACCACATCCACGCGGCGCTCGACCAGACGCCGCTCAACACCCTGATGCTCGCCCGCGGCTCCTCGAGCCGGCCCGAGCCGCTGGAGCGCATGCTCGCCGCCGGGGCCGCCGGACTCAAGATCCACGAGGACGTCGGCGCGAACGCCACCGCGCTCGACATGGCCCTGCGCGTCGCGGACGCCCACGACGTGCAGGTCTGCGTGCACACCGACGGCCTCAACGAGGGGCTGCTCGTGGAGGAGACGCTCGCGGTGGCCGCGGGACGCACGCTGCACGCGTACCACATCGAGGGCACCGGCGGCGGCCACGCGCCCGACGTGATGCGCCTCGCCGGGGAGCCGAACATCCTCACGTCCTCGACGAATCCGACGTTCCCGTTCGGCGTGAACACCGCCGCCGAGCACGCCGCCATGGTGGAGCTCGTGCACGTGCTGCGCGCCGATCTCCCGGGCGACCGCCAGCTGGCGGAGGACCGCGTGCGTCCGGCGACCATGGCTGCCGAGGACGTGCTGCACGACCTCGGCCTGATCCACATGACGTCGTCCGACAGCCAGGGGATGGGACGGGTGGGGGAGACGCTCCGTCGCACGTTCCAGCTCGCCAGCGTGATGAAGGACGCCCGTGGCGGCGGGGCGGGCAACGACAACGATCGCGTGCTGCAGTACCTCGCCAAGACGACGATCAACCCGGCGATCGCCCACGGGATGGCACACGAGATCGGCTCGCTGGAGGTCGGCAAGCTCGCGGACGTCGTCCTCTGGGAGCCGGGCTGGTTCGCGGTCAAGCCGTACCTCGTTCTGAAGGCGGGCTTCCCCACGTGGGGCGCGGTGGGGGAGCCCAACGCCACGACAGCGTTCGCCCAGCCCACGCAGGTGGTCGCGCAGATCGGCGGCATGGGCACGGCGCCCGCCCGGCTGTCGATCGCCTTCACCAGCGCCTCGGCGATCGCGGGCGGTGGGGCGGACGCGCTGCCCACCGCCAAGCGGCGCTCCGCCGTGCGCGACTGCCGTCGCATCGACGCGGCCGACATGGTCCGCAACAGCCGTCTCGCGGCGGTACGCGTCGACGCCACCACCCACGCCGTCACCGTCGACGGCGAGATCGTTCAGACTCCGCCGGTCGCGAGCGTCCCGCTCTCGGCCCTGCACCTCCTCGGCTGATGCCCACCGCCCTCTGCGCTCCCGACAAGCTGCGTGGCGCCCTCGACGCGCACGAGGCGGCCGCGGCGCTCGCCCTCGGCGCGCGCGACGCGGGCTGGGACGCGTTGGAGCATCCGCTCGCCGACGGCGGCGAGGGCACCTGCGACGCGATCGTGCGCGGCCGCGGCGGGACGTGCGTCGAGGTCCGCACGCGCGACGCGATCGGTCGGCCGTGCACGGCGCTGCTCGGCGTCCTGCCCGACGGCACCTGCGTCGTCGAGGGCGCACAGGCCAACGGCCTCATGCAGATCCCGCGCAACCGGCGTGACGTGATGCGCGCGACGAGCGCGGGGATCGCGCCGCTCGTCCTGGCCGCGCTGGATCGCGGCGCCCCGCGCATCGTGATCGGCCTCGGCGGCTCGGCCACGACCGATGGCGGTCTCGGCCTCCTGATCGGCCTCGGACTGCGGGCCACGGACGCGAGCGGGGCGATGGTGCGCGGGCGCGGCATGGATCTCACGGAGGTCGCGGCCATCGACCTCGGCGGCCTCGACGCGCGACTCGACGCGACCGAGCTGATCGTCGCCGTCGACGTCGAGAGCCCGCTGTCGGGACCGCTCGGCGCGGCGCACGTGTTCGGACCGCAGAAGGGCGCCACGCCCGAGCAGGTCGAGATCCTCGACCGCGGTCTGGCCAACCTCGAGCGCCTCTACGGCGAGCGCGCGCAGCGCCCGGGCGCGGGTGCCGCCGGCGGCCTCGGCGCCGCCTGCTTCCTGCTCGGCGCGGAGCCGATCCCCGGCGCGGAGCTCGTGATGCGCGAGACGGGCTTCGCGGATCGCCTGCGGCAGGCGGATCTCGTGCTGACGGCGGAGGGCGCGGTCGACGCACAGAGCGCCGCGGGGAAGACCGTGGCGCGCGTGGCCAGCGCGGCGCGGGGTGCCGGCAAGGCGTGCGTGATCTTCGGCGGCCGGGTGGATGACGACGTCGACGCGCTCTACGCGGCCGGCGCGACCGCTGTGCTCGGGATCGGACGCGGCGCCCGGCCGATCAGGACGGCGCTGCGCGAGAGCGGACCCGATCTCCGGGCCGCCGCGCGGGCCGTCTGCTCGCTGCGGTCCTAGGCTACTCGGCGGCGTCGACGTCGACGACGGCGAGCGCGCGCCGGATCGGCCGCGGCAGGTTGAACGCGACGTCCTCGTGCACGGTCTCGACCTCGGTGACGGAGCGGACCGTGGCGTTGGCCTCGAACCACCCGATCACGCCGCGGACGAGCCGCTCGGGCGCCGACGCCCCGGACGTGATGCCGATCCGGCCGATGCCCTCGAGCCAGCGGGCATCGATCTCCGACTCGTCCTCGATCAGGTGGCTCTGGGCGCCGTACTCCCGCGCCACCTCGACGAGGCGGCAGGAGTTCGACGAGTTGGCGCTGCCGATCACGAGCACCAGCTCGACCTCGGCCGCGAGGGCCTTGACGGCGGCCTGGCGGTTGGAGGTCGCGTAGCAGATGTCCTCCTTCGCCGGACTGTGGATCCAGGGGTAGCGCGCCTTCAGCGCCTCGATGATCCCCCGGGTCTCGTCGACGGACAGCGTCGTCTGCGTGAGGTACGCGAGCGGCTGGTCCTCCGGGAAGTCGGGCAGCCCCGCCACGTCCTCCTCGCTCTCGACGAGCACCATCGCCTCGGGCGCCTCGCCCATCGTGCCGACGACCTCCTCGTGGCCGGCGTGTCCGATCAGGAGCATGCGGTAGCCGCGCTGGTCGTAGCGCTTGGCCTCGCTGTGGACCTTGGTCACGAGCGGGCACGTCGCGTCGATCACGTCGAGCGCGCGCTCTGCGGCCGCCGCGTGCACGGTCGGCGCGACCCCGTGAGCGCTGAACACCACGGTCGCGCCCTCGGGGACCTCGCTGAGATCGTCGACGAAGACGGCGCCGCGGGTCTCGAGGTCGCGGACGACGTGGATGTTGTGCACGATCTGCTTGCGGACGTAGACCGGGGCTCCCTGCAGCTCGAGCGCCCGCTCGACGGTCTCGACGGCGCGGTCCACGCCGGCGCAGTAGCCGCGCGGGGCGGCGAGGAAGAGGTCGATGTCGGCCACGGACACAGGATACCGATCGGCGCATCGCGGGCTCCCGCGCCATCGGCCGTACGATTGCGCCATGCCCCGGGTGCGCCCCTCCGCCGCGATCGCGCTCGTCCTGTTCGCGGTGCTGGTGGTGACGCAGCTCGTGTATCCGCAGGTGCCGGACCGCTGGGTGATGCCGATGACCGCGCTGACCGTCGGGCTGTTCCTCGGCGCCTCGCTCGCCGCCGCCTGGTGCCGATCGGGTCCGCGCTACGCCGGCGGGCTCGCCGGACTCGCCTTCGCCGTCGGCCTCGGGTCGGAGATCGTGGGCGTCCACACGGGCATCCCGTTCAGCACCTACGCCTACACCGACGCGCTGCAGCCCCAGTTGGCGGGCGTGCCGATCGTGATCCCGCTGGCCTGGGCGATGATGGCCTATCCGGCCTGGCGCATCGGCCAGATCGTCGGCACCACGCCGCTGACCCGCGCGCTCGTGGCCGCCGGGGCCCTGACGGCCTGGGACGTCGCCCTCGACCCGCAGATGGTCGGCCTCGGCATCTGGACCTGGCCCAACGGCGGGGCGTACCACGGGATCCCGCTCGTCAACTTCCTCGGCTGGTTCGCAGTGGGGTTCGCGCTGTTCGGGTGGTGGGCGCTCGTGGAGGGCGATCGCACGCACCCGGGCGACGACGTGGTCGCCGACGTGCTGGGCCCCGCGCTGTACGTGTGGACGTGGATCGGCGAGACCGTCGCCCATGCCCTGTTCTTCGAGGGCGCAGGCGTCGCCGCCGCCAGCTTCCTCGCGATGGGCGCGTTCGCCGTGCCCGCGCTGCTGCGGCTGCGCGTGCTGGAGCGCTGGCGATGACGCGCGTCGTCGTGGTCGGCGCGGGGGTGGGGGGACTCGGCGCGGCCGCGCGCCTCGCCGGCGCCGGCTGCGAAGTGACCGTGCTCGAGTCCGCCGCCACGATCGGCGGGAAGCTGAACATCGAGCACCTCGACGGGCACGTGTTCGACACCGGCCCCTCGCTGATGACGATGCCGTTCACCCTCGCCGACACGCTCGCGGCCGCCGGCGTGGCGCTCGACGACGTGCTCGAGCTCCTGCCGGTCGAGCCGATCTGCCGCTACCGCTGGCACGACGGCGCCCAGCTGGAGACCTGGACCGACGTCGACCGCACCGCCACGGAACTGGATCGACTCGAGCACGGCGCCGGGGCGGAGTGGCGCGCACTGCTCGAGCAGGGCCGGCGCACGTGGGACCTCTCGCTGCCGCTGTTCCTCTCCGCGCCGGTCGGATCGATGGTCGACATCGCCCGCCGCAGCGGCCGCCCGATCGACCCGCGCGCCATCCAGGCCCACGTCACGCTCGCGCAGGTCGCGCGGCGGCGCTTCCGCGATCCCCGGCTCCAGCAGGTCGTCGATCGCTTCGCCACGTACGCCGGCGCCGACCCGGCCCGCGCGCCCGGCACGTTGTCGGTGATTCCGTACACCGAGACCGCGTTCGGCGCGTGGCATCCGCGCGGGGGCATGCACCGCATCGCGGAGGTGCTGCGCGACGCGATCGAGGCGCGCGGCGGCGAGGTCCGCACGCAGGCGCCGGTTGCGCGCGTCCATGTCGAGGACGGCGCCGCGTGCGGGGTGGAGCTCGCCGACGGCACGTTCGAGCGCGCCGATGCCGTGATCTCCAACGTCGACGCCGCCACGCTCTACGAGGAGCTGCTGCCGAGCCCGAAGCAGGCCCGGCAGGTGGCCGACGCCCCGCAGAGCGTGTCCGGCTTCGTGCTGATGCTCGCCGTGGCGGGGAGGACGCCGGACCTCGCGCACCACAACATCTGGTTCCCCCGGGACTACCGGGCCGAGTTCGCGGACGTCTTCGACGATCCCCAGCCCCCGCACGATCCCGCCATCTACCTCTGCAATCCGGTGGTCACAGATCCGTCCTGCGCTCCCGCGGGCGACGAATCCTGGTTCGTCCTCGTCAACGCGCCGCGCCACGGCCCCGTCGACTGGGACGCCGCGGGCGCGCACTACCAGGAGCGCCTGCTCGACCGCCTCGACGCACTCGGGCTGGACGCGCGTCGTCGGGCCAGGGCGATCCTGCGCCGGACGCCGGCCGATCTGGAGCGCCTGACCGGTGCGCCCGGCGGTGCGATCTACGGGACCGCGTCGATGGGTGCGCGCGCGGCCTTCCTGCGGCCCCGCAACGCGTCGCCCGTCGCGCGTCGGCTGTATCTCGCCACGGGCAGCGCCCATCCGGGCGGCGGCGTCCCGCTCGTTCTGCTGTCGGGCCAGATCGCCGCGGAGCTCGTGCTCCGCGACTGCGGCTGACCGCCCACCGGCTGCGAAACACTGCCAGAGGATCCCCCTGACCGCCTGATGCTCCGCTTCGCCGCCTTCGCCGATCGCTTCCGCTGGCCCGTGGTCGCGGCGTGGATCGTGATCATCGCGCTCGGCGCGTACGCGAGCTCCGGCCTCAACGATCTGCTGTCGAACCGCTTCGACATCCCCGACACCGAGTCGACGAAGGTGCTGCACGTGCTCGCGAAGGACTTCGGGCAGCGCGGCGACTCGACCTTCGTGCTGATCGCCCAGGCTCCGAACGGGGAGGCGACGCCGCAGCTGGTCGCGCAGACGGGCGCGGCCGCGACGCGAGCCGCGAAGGCGCTCGGGCGCGCCCGCGTGGGGCCCGTGCAGTCCAGCGGGCCGCTCGCCTACGTCGCGATCGGCACGACGCTCGAGCCAGCCAAGGCGCAGCTCCGGATCCCGGCCATGCGCTCCGCGATCGGCACGATCCCGAATGCGACGACCTATCTGACCGGGCAGACCGCGATCAACCGCGATCTCCAGCCCGTCGTCAATCAGGACCTGGTGCGCGGCGAGATGATCGCGATCCCGATCGCCGTGATCGTGCTGCTCTTCATCTTCGGCACGATCATCTCCACGTTCGTGCCGCTGGCGTTCGCGCTCGCGACCGTGCCGACCACGCTCGGCATCGTCTGGATCTTCGCCCACAACATGAACATGGCGATCTACGTGACGAACCTCGTCACGCTGATCGGCATCGGCATCGCGATCGACTACTCGCTGCTCGTCGTCTACCGCTTCCGCGAGGAGATGCTCGCCATCCAGCGCCGCAAGCTCGGCCGTCCCGGCGACGCGCGCGGCGTGCCGCTCAGCCGCGAGGAGGTGCGCGCGGCGCTGCGGCCGACGATGGAGTACGCCGGGCATGCGGTGGTGTTCTCCGGGCTGACCGTCGCCGTCGGCCTCGCGGGGCTGATCCTGCTGCCGCTGCCGTTCATCCGCTCGATGGGAGTCGGCGGCCTGATCATCCCGCTCGTCTCGATCGCCGCCGCCGTCACGCTGCTGCCCGCGCTCCTGTCGATCGGCGGCGTCTGGCTCGGGCGCCTGCGCGTCGTGCCGGTGCGCATCCTCGAGGCGCGCATGGACAGCTCCAGCGGCTTCTGGGTGCGGCTCTCCGCGGCGATCATGCGCCGACCGTGGCCGTTCCTCGTAGCGGGCTCCGCCGTGCTCGTCCTGCTCGCGCTGCCGACGCTGGGGATCTCGCTCACGCCGGGCTCGAACAAGGGCCTGCCGCAGCAGAGCGAGGCGGTGCGGGGGATGCTGCAGCTCGAGCGCACGGTGGGCGAGGGAACGCTCGCGCCGTCCCAGATCGTCGTCGACGGCGGCCGGCCCGGCGCGATCTGGCAGCCTGCGGAGATCGCGGCGATCGGCCGCCTGGCGACCGCGCTGCGCGCCGACCCCGCGATCAGCCGGCAGCCCACGGCCGTCGCCGCGCTGTCGGACGTGCTGGCGAAGGGCGATACGCCGCAGCGGAGGCGCCAGGCGACGGCCGGCGGCCTCGCGGATCCCACGGGGCGCTACGCGCTGATCGTCGCCGCCTCGAAGGCCGCGTACGGCTCCGAGGAGGCGCAGTCGCTGGCGCGGCGCATCCGGGAGTCGACGGTGCCATCGGCGGCGTTCCCGGCCGGCGCCGCGGTCCTCGTCGGCGGCGGACCCGCGGCCGGCGTCGACTTCATCGATCAGATCTACGGCTCGTTCCCGTACCTGATCGCGTTCGTGCTCGGCATCTCCTTCATCCTGCTGATGCGCGCCTTCCGCTCGATCCTGCTGCCGCTCAAGGCCGTGATCCTCAACGTGCTGAGCGTCTCGGCGGCGTACGGGATCCTCGTGCTCGTGTTCCAGCGGGGGTGGGGGGAGTGGGCGGGGCTGCAGCAGACCGGGCAGATCGAGGCCTGGATCCCGATCTTCCTGTTCGCGATGCTGTTCGGCCTGTCGATGGACTACGAGGTGTTCCTCGTGACGCGCATGCGCGAGCTGTACGACGGCGGACTCAGCAACGAGCATGCCGTCGAGCAGGGCCTGCAGCGCACCGGGCGGATCGTCTCCGCCGCGGCGATCATCCTCGTCTCGGCCTTCGCCGGCTTCCTGCTCGGCTCGCTCGCGGCGTTCCAGCAGTTCGGCCTCGGACTCGCCGCGGGCATCCTGATCGACGCGACGCTGATCCGCATGATCCTCGTGCCGGCCTACATGCGCATCGCCGGCGACGTGAACTGGTACCTCCCGCACTGGATCGCGCGCCTCCTGCGCGTCGAGCCGTCGCCGCTGCGCCGAACCTGACACGGCGTCCGCGGGACGGTAGGCTTCCCGGATCGCTTCCCGGGGAGGGAACATGAGCACGGATCTCGACTACGTCATCGTCGGCGGCGGCACGGCCGGATCGGTGATCGCGGCGCGCCTGACCGAGAACCCCGACATCAATGTCGGCCTGATCGAGGCGGGACCGGACGACCGCCAGTTCGACGAGGTGCTCAAGCTCAAGCGCTGGCTCGAGCTGCTCGAGGGCGACCTGGACTACAAGTACACGACGCAGATCCAGCCGCGCGGCAACTCCCACATCGTGCACAGCCGCGCGAAGGTCCTCGGCGGCTGCTCCTCCCACAACACGATGATCTGGTTCAAGCCGCTCCCGGGGGACTGGGACGACTGGGCCGCCCAGGGCGCCGCCGGCTGGGAGGGCTCCGCCATGGAGCAGTACTACGCCAAGCTCCAGAACAAGCACCAGATCGTCCCCGAGCAGGACCGCGATCCGATTCTCCCCGACTGGATCGAGTCCGCCGTGGCGGCCACGGGCGTGCAGCGCCAGCCCGACTGGAACGCGGCGCCGTTCTCCGATGGCGCCGGGTTCCTCGACGTCGCCTACGACCCCGACACCGGCATCCGCTCCAGCGCCAGCGTCTCGTACCTGCATCCGATCATGGACACGCGCGAGAACCTGCACGTGATCTGCAACACGCGCGCCCTGCGCGTCAACCTCACCGGCGATCGCGCGACCTCGGTGGACTGCGTGAACGAGCTGACCGGGGAGCGCATCACCTACAGCGCCGCGAAGGAGATCATCCTCTGCGCCGGCGCGATCGACTCGCCGCGGCTCCTGCTGCTCTCGGGCATCGGCCCGGCGGACGAGCTGCGCGAGCTGGACATCGACGTCCAGCACGACCTGCCCAGCGTCGGCGGCGAGATCCTCGACCACCCGGAGTCGATCATCATCTGGGAGCTGAAGAAGCCGCTGGGGCCGCAGACGGCGATGGGCGCCGACTGCGCGCTGTTCGTCAACCGGCTCAAGCAGGACGACCGGCCGGACCTGATGTACCACACGTACCAGCTGCCGTTCACCTTCAACACGGAGCGTCTCGGCTACCCGGTGCCGGAGCACGTGATCTGCATGACGCCGAACATCCCGCGCACCAAGTCGCGCGGCCGCCTGTGGCTCCTGTCGAAGAACCCCGACATCAAGCCGGCGATCGACTTCGGCTACTTCACCGACCCGGACGGCTACGACGAGCAGACGATCGTCGACGGCCTGGAGATCGCCCGCGAGGTCGCCGCGACCGGCCCCTTCAAGGACTGGATCAAGCGCGAGGTCGCGCCGGGCCCGAAGATCACGAAGCGCGAGGACCTCTCGGCCTACGGGCGCGCCGCGCACCACACCGTCTACCACCCGCTGGGCGGCTGCAAGGTGGGTGCGGTCGACGATCCCACGACCGTCGTGGGCCCCGACCTGAAGGTCAAGGGCGTCGACGGGCTGCGCGTCGCCGACGGGGCGATCTTCCCGGCGTTGACCACGGTCAACCCGGTGGTCGGCATCCTGATGATCGGCGAGAAGTGCGCCGACATGATCCTCAGCGGGCGGTAGCGCCTAGGGCTGCAGACGCGCGGCGCGGGCGCGGCTCGCCTGCGCCGCGGTCACGGCCGCCAGCACGATCGCGCCGCCGAGCACCTGCGGCGCGGTCAGCACCTGGTCGAGCGCGACCCACGCCACGGCGCCCGCGAGGATCGGCTCGAGCATCGCGGTGACGGACGCGCCGTCGGCGCCGATCCGGTGCACGCCCGCCAGCATCAGCGCGAACGGGATGACGGTGCCGAGCAGCACGACGTACGTGCAGTACGCCCAGGCGGGCGCATCGACCGGTGCGGTCGCGGCCGTCGCGCCGAGCGTCGCCCACGGGAACGACCACCACGGCAGGGCGACCGCGAGCACCACGGCGCCGAAGCCGAGGCCGATGCCGAGCACGGCCGGCGCGGACCGCCGACGCGTGAGGCTCTCCGCATGGAGCACGTAGTACGCGTAGGAGACGCCCGCGGCGAGGCTCCACAGCACGCCGGCCGTCGACAGCCCGGCCAGGTCGCCGCCGCCGAGGCCGAGCACGAGGGCGAGGCCGGCCATGGCGACGGGGATCGCGGCCCACGCCACCCACGGCAGCGTCCGACGCCAGACGAAGCGCACCCACAGCGCGACCATCAGCGGCGCGGAGTACTCGATGATCAGCGCGATGCCGATCGGCACGCGGTCGATCGCCTCGAAGTACGTCCACTGCACGCAGACGAGGCCGATGCCGCCGAACGCGGCGAAGGGGAGGAGCTCCCGGCGCGTGAGGCGCAGCGCCGCGCGATCGCGCCAGAGGAGCCAGGCGAGCAGGACGGCGGCGGAGGCGGTGATCCGCACCTCGGCCAGCCGCGAAGGATCCAGCCCCGCGTCCATCGCGACGCGCGAGACGGTGCCGTTGACGCCCCACAGCGTCACGGCGCCCACCACCATCAGCGTGCCGGTGAGCGTTCGCGAGGCGCGCATCGGCGATAGCCTACGGGCGATGCTCGCCGACTCCGCCGTGCTGCCGCTCGTGACCGCTTTGATCGCCGGCGCCCTCGCCGCGCGCATGGCCGGCAGCGCTGCGCGCGCCTTCAATCCCGCCAAGCCGCTCTGGGCCGCCGGGCTGCTGCTGTTCGCGGCGGCCAGCGCCGCCGCGGCCTACGGGACGGCCGACGGCTGGGGCACGACGTCGTTCCGGATCTACTACCTGACCGGCGCGTGCCTGTGCGTCGCCGTCCTCGGCGCCGGGAGCGCCTTCGCCGCGTTGCCGCGCTCGCTCGCGCTGGTGGTGCTCGGCATGACCGCGACGGCCATCGCCGGGGCGACCGTCACCGTCCTGCTCGCCCCGATCGACGTCGCGGCCTTCGACGGCCTGCGGGCGCTGTCGGCGCCGCCGAACAGCGCGATCGGCGGCCATGCGTCGATCTGGGCGATCGCGATGAACAGCGCGGGCACCGCGCTGCTCGTGTCCGGGGCGATCGTCGCGCTCGTGCGCCGCGTCCGCGTCGGGCCGAACGCCGCGATCCTCGCCGGCGTCCTCGTGATCGCGGCCGCGGGATCACTGACGCGGCTCGGCGGGGAGGAGACGCTCTACGCGGGGCAGATGCTCGGCCTGGTCGTCCTCGGCGCGGGCATGGAGTGGTCCAGCCGCGCCGGCCTGCGCAGCGCGCCGCTCGCGGCCGGCTCCTGAGCTACCGCGGCAAGCGCTGGTCGCGCGGCCACGAGACGCGCTGGCAGAACGTGCTGCCGCCCTCGATGAACGGCATGAAGGCGCGCCGGAAGTCCTCGTCGAGTCCGACGTCTTCGGCCGCTGCGTGCATGTGGTCCGCCCAAGCCTTGCGCTGCTCTCCGGTGATCCGCAGCCCGTGGTGCGCCCCGCGCATCACCTCGAAGCCGCCGCGCTGCTCCGTGTGCAGCGCGGGACCGCCCAGCAGTTCGGCCAGCCACAGCGTCAGGCGCTCCGCGTGCTGCTCGCCGGGATCGCGGAACAGCGGCAGCAGCACCGGATCCGCGAACACGCGCTCGTAGAACCGCGTCGTGAGCCGCTCTAGACCCGGGAGGCCGCCGGCCTGGGCGAAGAGGCTCCGATCCGCAGAGTCGGGACGGTCAGATTCGAACTGACGACCCCGCGCTCCCAAAGCGCGTGCGCTACCAGGCTGCGCCACGTCCCGCTGCGGGTCGGAACCGCCCGTGGGCGCTAGGCCCCTGGGACGGCCCGCAGGCCCTGGATCTCGCGGATCGCGGCCAGCTCGCGCAGCGCCTCGACCTCGATCTGGCGGATGCGCTCGCGCGTGAGGCCGAACTCGCGGCCGATCTCGTCGAGCGTGCGGGGATCGAGGCCGTCGAGGCCGTAGCGGAGCTCCAGCACGCGGCGATGGCGCTCCGGCAGGGCGTTGAGGCCCTCCTGCAGCGCCTCGTGGCGCAGCTGGTCGGAGACGGCGTCCATCGGGTCGATCGCCTCGGCGTCGGCCAGGAAGTCGGAGAAGCTGGACTCGCCCTCGTCGCCGACGGGCTCCTCGAGCGAGATGGGGGAGCGGGCCGCCTTGCGCACGTCGAGCACCTGGTACAGCGGCAGCTTCGCCTCCTCGGCGATCTCCTCGTTGGAGGGCTCGCGGCCGAGGCGCAGCATCAGCGTGCGCTCCGCGCGGTTGATCTTCTGGAGGCGCTCCACGACGTGGACGGGGAGGCGGATCGTGCGGCTCTTGTCGGCGAGCGCGCGCGCCACCGCCTGACGGATCCACCAGGTCGCGTACGTCGAGAACTTGAGGTCGCGGCGCCAGTCGAACTTCTCGACAGCGCGGATCAGGCCGAGGATGCCCTCCTGGATCAGGTCGAGGAAGCCGAGGCCCTGGCCCCGGTAGTTCTTCGCGATCGAGACGACGAGGCGCAGGTTCGACTCGACCATCTGCTGCTTGGCGGCCATGTCGCCCTTCTCGACGCGCTTGGCGAGGCGGATCTCGTCGGCCTTCGTCAGCAGCGGGTAGCGGCCCACCTCGTGGAGGAAGAGCTGCAGCGAGTCGGTCGTGCCCTCGTAGGCGAGCCGGCGCTCGAGCGCGGTGGGCTCGGCGGGGCGGTCGTTGTCGTCGATGATCTCGATGCCCTCGGCCTCGATCATGCCCTTGACGGCATCCATCGCCTCCGGCTCGAGCTCGTGCTCGGCCAGGGCCTCGACGATCTCGCCGAAGGCGAGCGTGCCCCGCTCGTTGCCCAGCTCGATCAGACGCTGGTACTCGGGAAGCTCCTGGACCTCATTCGGCTGCTCGACGATCATCGCGACCCCTCCGGCTGATGCGGCGCAGTGCGCCGGTAGACTTGCTCGAACGCGCATCGGCGCTCCAGACCTAACGTACGACGGAGACACCCTATTCCCCTGCAGGCCACATCGATCTCCCTCGGGCCCTACGGGACCAACTGCTACATCGTGCACCCCGACGATTCAGCCGACTGCGTCGTGATCGACCCGGGTGAGGAGCCGGAGCGCGTCCTGGACGCCCTGCGGGAGCTCGGGGTGCGATGCGCCGCGATCCTCGTCACGCACGCGCATCTCGATCACATCGGCGCGGTCGGCGCCGTCGCCGGGGAGGCGACGAGCCCAGTCTATACCAGCGCCGGCGACCGGGACGTCGTCGCGCACATCAACGACCATCTGTGGCCGGGCTTCGGCCCCTACGTCGAGCACGTGCCGGAGGGGCTGCTGGAGCCGGGCGTCCCGCTGGAGCTCGCCGGCATGCGGATCGACGTGTTCGCCACGCCCGGCCACCACCCGCACGCGGTCTCGCTGCTCCTGACCGGGCCCGACGGTTCGCAGGTGCTCGCCGCCGGCGACGTGCTGTTCGCCGGCTCGGTCGGGCGCACGGACCTCGAGGGCGGCGACTGGAACGTGCTCGAGCAGTCGATCGCGCTGCTCCTGCGCGAGGTCGAGCCGGACACGGCCGTGCTGCCGGGTCACGGGCCCGTCACCACGCTGCGGCAGGAGCAGGCGACGAACCCCTTCCTGGCGGGGCTGCGCGCATGAGCGACGACTTCATCGCCCCGCGCGGGACGCTCGACTGGCTGCCCGCCCGTCAGGCGGCCCGCCACGCGATGCTCGAGCGCTTCCGCGCGATCTGCGAGGACTCGGGCTACGCGGAGGTCGCCACGCCGGTCTTCGAGGAGAAGGCGCTGTTCGCGCGCACGGCGGGCGAGAGCTCCGAGGTGGTCGGCAAGGAGATGTACCTGTTCGAGGACCAGGGCGAGCGCGTGCTGGCCCTGCGGCCGGAGTTCACCGCGTCGCTGATGCGCCTCTACCTCGGCAACGGGATGTCGCGCGAGGCCCAGCCCGTCCGCATCTGGTGCGCTGGCTCGTGCTACCGCTACGCGGCCGTGCAGCGCGGGCGCTACCGCGAGTTCACGCAGGTCGACGCCGAGGCGATCGGGTCGGATGACCCCGCCGTCGACGCCGAGCTGATCGCCCTGCAGCTGCGCTGGTACGCGGCGCTCGGGCTCGAGGGCGTCGAGCTGCGCCTCAACACGATCGGCGACCGCGGCGACCGCGAGCCGTACCTCGCGCTCCTGCGCGCGTACCTCGACGAGCACCTCGATGCCGTCGACGACGAGATCCGGCGGCAGCGCGACCTCAACCCGCTGCGCGCGTTCGACACCAAGGACCCGGCCTCGCAGGCGATCATGGCGGAGGCGCCGAAGATCGCCGACCACGTCAGCGAGGCGGCGCGCGAGCACTTCGCCCAGGTGCGCGCGTTCCTCGACGCGCGTGGCATCGCCTACACCGTCGATCCCACGCTCGTGCGCGGCCTCGACTACTACAGCCGCACGACCTGGGAGGTCGCCTGGCCCGAACTCGGCGCGCAATCCGGGATCGGCGGCGGCGGCCGCTACGACGGGCTCGCGGAGTCGATCGGCGGCCCGCCGACGCCGGGCGTCGGCTTCGCCTCCGGCATGGAGCGGGTGCTGCTCGCCCTCGAGGACCAGGGCCGTCTGCCGGTGCGCGAGCGCGCGGTCGACGCGTTCTTCATGATCCTCGCCGACGACGCGCGCCCGGCGCTGCACGCGCTGCTCGACCAGGCGCGCGACGCGGGCGTGACGTGCGAGGCCGATCTCGCGGGGCGCGCCGCCAAGGGGCAGATGAAGCAGGCCGACCGCATCGGTGCCGCACGAACGGTCGTCTGCGGCGACGATGAGTGGGCGCGCCGGGCCTGCCTCGTGCGCGACATGACCAGCGGCGAGCAGGCGGAGGTCCCGCTCGACGGCCTGGTCGAGCACCTCGTGAAGGCGAAGGGACAGGCGTGACGTACAGGACCAGGCACTGCGGCGAGTTCGACCCCGGGCAGATCGGCGACGTCGTCGACGCCTCCGGCTGGACCGCGCGCCTGCGCGACCACGGCGGCCTCGTCTTCATCGACCTGCGCGACCGCAGCGGCGTCGTGCAGCTCGTGGTCGACCCGGAGCATGCGCCGGCGGCGATCGCCGTCGCGCAGTCCATCCGCGTCGAGAGCGTCGTCCACGCACGCGGAACCGTCGTCGCGCGCTCGGAGGGCACGGTCAACCCGAACCTGCCGACCGGGGCCATCGAGATCCTCGTCGACGAGCTCGAGGAGCTGGCGCCGAGCGACCCCCTGCCGTTCCAGCTGGACGACGAGGGCGTGGACGAGGCGCTGCGCATCCGCCATCGCGCGCTCGACCTGCGCCGCGATGCGATGCAGCACAACCTCAAGGTGCGCTCGCAGGTGACGCGCATCATCCGCGACCACCTCGAGGAGCGCGGCTTCCTCGAGCTGGAGACGCCGATCCTGACCAAGTCGACGCCGGAGGGCGCGCGCGATTTCGTCGTGCCCGCCCGCCTGCACCCGGGCACCGTCTACGCGCTCCCGCAGTCGCCGCAGCTGTTCAAGCAGCTCTACATGATGGCCGGGCTGGAGCGCTACTACCAGATCGCCCGCTGCTTCCGCGACGAGGCGCAGCGCGCCGACCGGCAGCTCGAGTTCACGCAGCTCGACCTCGAGATGTCGTTCGTCGAGCGCGATGAGGTGCTCGACCTGGCCGAGGACCTGTACTGCCGCATCTGGCGCGAGGTGCTCGGCGTGGAGCTCCCGCGGCCGTTCCCGAAGATGCCGCACAGCGAGGCGATGCTCCGCTTCGCGACCGACAAGCCCGACCTCCGCTACGGCCTCGAGATCAGCGACGTCTCCGAGCTCGTGCGCGGCTCGGGCTTCAGCGTCTTCACCGGCGCGATCGAGGCCGGCGGCTGCGTGCGAGCGCTCGCCTGCCCGGGCGCGGCGAGCCTCAGCCGCAAGGACCTCGACGAGCTCGCCGAGTTCGCCAAGGAGTGGGGCGGGAAGGGGCTCGCCTACCTGCTGCTCGACGCGTCCGGCGAGGTGCGCTCGCCGATCGCCAAGTTCCTGTCCGAGCAGGAGATCGCCGGCATCCGGGCCGCCACCGGCGCCAACCCGGGCGACGCGATCTTCCTAGCTGCCGACGCCGAGGCGGTCGTCGTGCGGGTGCTCGGCGCGCTGCGCCCGCACCTCGCCGAGCGCTTCCAGCTCGCCGACCCCGACGCCTGGTCGATGCTGTTCGTCGTCGACTTCCCGCTGTTCGGCTGGAACGAGGAGGAGGGCCGCTGGGTCGCCGAGCACCACATGTTCACCGCCCCGCGCGCCGAGGACGAGGACCGCATCGAGAGCGATCCGGGCTCCGTGCTATCCGAGGCCTACGACATGGTCATCAACGGCAGCGAGATCGCCTCCGGTTCCCTCCGCATCAACCGTCCCGAACTGCAGGAGCGCGTCTTCCGCACCGTGGGCTTCACCGACGAGGAGGCCGAGGAGCGCTTCGGCTTCCTGCTGCGCGCGCTGCGCTACGGCGCGCCGCCGCACGGCGGCATCGCGCCCGGCATCGACCGCACGGTGATGCTGCTGACGGGCACCGACTCGATCCGCGACGTGATCGCGTTCCCGAAGATCGCCGGCGGGTTCGACCCGCTGACTGACGCGCCGTCGCCCGCGAGCGACGAGCAGTGGCGCGACCTCGGGCTCCCGGTCCCGCCGAAGCCGAAGCCGACGGAGCCGGAGGCGCGACCGTGAGCCGGCCCGACGGCCGGGCGCACGACGAGCCGCGCCCGATCCTGATCACCCCGGGCTTCCTCCAGTCGGCGCCATCGGCGCTGATCGAGGTGGGGCGCACGCGCGTCCTGTGCACCGCGATCATCGAGGAGAGCGTGCCGCCGTGGCTGCGCGGCCAGGGCCGGGGCTGGCTGACCGCGGAGTACGGGATGCTCCCGGCCTCGACCGGCCAGCGCAAGCAGCGCGACGCCACCAAGGGCAAGCTGGACGGGCGCACGGTCGAGATCCAGCGCCTGATCGGCCGCTCCCTGCGCGCCGTCGTGGACCTGGCCCAGCTCGGCGAGAACACGCTCTGGGTCGACTGCGATGTGCTCGAGGCCGACGGCGGCACGCGCTGCGCCTCGATCACCGGCGCGTACGTGGCCGCGCACCTCGCGCTCGCCGGGATCGGACGCACCGCCGCGCTGCGCGACTCGATCGCCGCGATCTCGGTCGGCATCGTCGACGGCACGCCCGTGCTCGACCTGCCGTACGTCGAGGACTCGCGCGCGGATGTGGACATGAACGTCGTGATGACCGGGTCCGACGGTCTCGTGGAGGTGCAGGGCACCGCCGAGGGCACGCCGTTCCCGCGCGCCGACCTCAACAGCCTGCTCGACCTCGCCGGCGTCGGCATGACCGCCCTGCGCGCCGCCCAGCAGGCCGCGATCGACGGCACGTGATCAAGCGCATCCGCCTCGCCACCGCCAACGCGGGCAAGGCGGCCGAGCTGGCACGGCTGCTCGGCTGCCCCGTGGAGCCGATCGACGGGTGGGAGCCGCCGATGGAAGATGGCGAGACGTTCCTCGACAACGCGCGCATCAAGGCGCGTGCCGGCGCCCTCCAGGCGCCTGGAACCTGGGTCGTGGCCGACGACTCCGGCATCGAGGTCGACGCGCTCGACGGCGCCCCGGGCGTGCTGAGCGCGCGCTTCGGCGGACCGGGCCTCGACGACGCCGATCGCGTCACGGCGCTGCTCGCGGCCGTCGACGGCGCCGCCGATCGCTCCGCGCGCTTCCGCTGCGTCCTCGTCGCGATCGCGCCTGACGGCGCCGAGACCGCGGCGGACGGGGTGCTGGAGGGCACGCTCGCGCTCGCGCCGCGTGGCGAGCACGGCTTCGGGTACGACCCGATCCTGATCCCCGCCGGCGAGACGCGGACCTGCGCCGAGCTCTCGACCGACGAGAAGAACGCGATCTCGCACCGCGGGGCGGCGGCGCGGGCGCTGCGCGATACCCTCGGGCTGTGAACCGCCTCGCCTCGTTCGGCCTGCCGCTGGCCTTCGGGCTGGCCGGACTGATCCTGCTGGCGACCTCGCTCGCGACCGGCTCCGCGGCGGCGCTGGCCGCCGCCGCGCTGCTCGCGGCCCTGCTGCTCGCCCAGGTCGCCGACCCGCCCGTGGGCGGCCGCGACGCCCGCCTGCGCGCGGTCGGGCGCACGGCCGCCGCCGTCGCCGTGCTCCTGCTCGCCACCGTGGCCACGATCGCGGTGATCGCCGCCGGCGTCGACCTCGACCCGCGCTGGCGCGGGATCGCGGCCGCCGCGGGCGTCGCCGCCCTGATCCTGCTCCTGCCCGCGCTCCTCCTGGGCCGAAGCGCCCTCGACGCGCCTCTGCTGCGGTCGGAGCGCACGACCCTGCTGCGCGCCGCCGCGGTGTGCGCCGCACTCGGCGCCGGGCTCGTGATCGCCGGTACCGTGCTGCCCGCCGTCGCTGCCGCCGCAGGCATCGGCTTCGCGCTGCTCGCCGCGCTCGAGGGCGTCGCCATGGCCCGCCCCGGAGGCGCCGGGCTGCGTCGGCTGCCGACCGACGCGGAGACCGCGGCAGTGGACGCGGCCGTCGCAACGGGCCCGGCCGAGGTGATCGGCCATCGCCGCGTCGTCGTGCGCTCCACGAGCGGCGCGGAGTACCTCTCGCTGGAGGTCCTCGCGCGGCAGCGTCCCGCGCCGGAGCGCGCGCGGGCGATCGCGGAGCAGCTCGAGCGATCGATCAAGGGCGCGCTCCCCGAGCTCGTGGTGAGCGTGCGCCTCCGCGTCGGCGAGCTGCCGCCGGCCGGGCCGGAGGATCCGACTCGACTCGCCGAGGCGACCCGCACACTCGTGTTCGACGAGGAGGCGACCCGCCTGGCAGACGATCAGCCCACGGAGCTGATCGAGGACCAGCCCACGGAGCCGGCCGGCGGGCGCGTGCTACCGTCCGCGCCATGGGAGGAGCGATGACCGCCGACGCCGCGCTGGCGGAGCTGCTGGACGTCTCCGACGCGCTGCGCAGCATCGCCCTGTTCGGCCCGGACGGCACCGTGCTGGCCGAGATCGGCGGGCTCGGCGAGGACGCCTACGGCGTGCTGCGGGCGGCCGACGACGCCGCGCGGATGCTGGGTCGCCCATCCGTGCATCAGTGCGAGGTCGGGCTGCCCGAGGGCCTCGTGTTCGCCGTGCGGGAGCATGAGCACGCCGCGATCGCCGTGGCGGATCCCGACGCCACCGCCGGACTCGTGTTCTACGACCTGCGCGAGGCGCTCCGCACCGTGACGGGAGACCGCTGATGCGACGCGGGTTCGGCCTGCTCGCCCTGGCGGCCGCAGCCGCCGGCGGCGTCCTCCTGCTGCGTCGTCGCAGCGCGGGAGCGTCCGCCCGTGCCGACCTGTACTTCGCCGACGGCTCGATGCTCTCGCTCGACGACGACGCACCTGAGATCGACGGCCTGATGCGCGCCGCGCGCGCCGCCCTGGGAGCCCACTGATGAGCGATCTCGCCGACCGCATTCGCGCCGTCGCCTACCTGGAGGGGGACTTCGTCCTCCGCTCGGGGCGGCGCAGCACCTTCTACCTCGACAAGTACCGCTTCGAGACGCAGCCCGACCTGCTCCGCGAGATCGGCGAGCTGCTGGCCGCGCGGATCGCCCAGATCGAGCCCGCCGCCGTGCGCATCGCCGGCCCCGAGCTCGGCGCGGTCGCGCTCGCGGCCTCGTCCAGCATGGCCAGCGGCAAGCCGTTCCTGATCGTCCGCAGCGCCGCCAAGGACTACGGCACGTCCAACCGCCTGGAGGGGATCTTCGAGGAGGGCGAGCGCGTGGTCGTCGTCGAGGACGTCGTGACCAGCGGCGGCGCCGCGCTCGACGCCGTGCGCAGCCTGCGCCAGGTCGGGCTCGTCTGCGAGACGGTGATCTGCGTGGTCGATCGCGGCGAGGGCGGGGCGGAGGCGATGGCCGACGCGGGCGTGCGGCTCGAGTGCCTGCTCGACGCCGAGGCGCTGCGGCTCGGGCGCTAGCGCCCTCCCCTGAATTTGGCTCAGTTGAGCGCCTCGCGGGCGGATTTGGCTCAGTTGAGCGGCGCCGTTTTCGCAAACCCGCATCGTTGAGCGGAAGTCCGTCCGATGCGGTTGGTACCTTCGTGCCGTTCACAACCGTCCTGGAGGGAACTGTGACCAAAGCAGAGTTCATCGACGAGGTGGCACGCAAGACCGGCCTGAGCAAGAAGGACGCAGGCGACGCGGTCGAGGCGATGCTGGGCACGATCGCGGACACGCTCAAGCGTGGCGGCGACGTGACCTTCACCGGGTTCGGGAAGTTCACCGTGCAGGCGCGCGCCGCCCGCATGGGTGTCAACCCGCGCACGGGCCAGAAGGTGCAGATCGCTGCGACGAAGGTGCCGAAGTTCTCGGCCGGCTCGCAGCTCAAGGCGGCCGTCAAGGGCGGCTGATCCGCACCGCCGCGCTTCGCGGCACTGCGCTTCCGCGGCCGTCCCGCCCCTTCGGGGACGGGGCGGCCGCGCTGCGTTGCGCGGCCTCCGGCGCGCCTAGTAGCGTGCCGACGAGATGACCGCGCCCTTCGGAGACCGCCTCGCCGCCGCCGTCGCACGCACCGGGAGCGCGCTGTGCGTGGGGATCGACCCGCGCGCCCCCTTCCCCGACGACGTGCTGCGCGGCCTGTCCGGTTCGCGCTCCGGCCACGCCCGCGCCGTGGAGCGCTACAGCGAGGGTCTGATCGAGGCGGTGGCGCCATACTGCTGCGCGATCAAGCCCCAGATCGCCCTGTTCGAGCTCTACGGCGGGTACGGGCTGACGGCGCTCGACGCCGTCTGCGCGACGGCGCGCGAGCACGGCCTGCTCGTGCTCGCCGACGCGAAGCGCGGCGACATCGCCTCGACCGCGACCGCCTACGCCGAAGCCTGGATCGGCATCCGCCCGGGCGAGGACGATCCGCTCGCCGATGCCGTCACCGTCAACGCGTACATGGGGCCGGACACCGTCGAGCCGTTCCTCGACGTCGCCGACCGCCACGGCGCCGGCCTCTTCGTCCTCGCGCGCACCTCCAACCCCGGGGCGCGCGAGCTCGAGGAGCGGGAGCTCGCCGACGGCGGCCAGGTCTGGGAGCGCGTCGCCGGGTGGATCGACGACTGGAGCGCCGGACGCACGGGGGAGAGCGGATTATCCGCCGTCGGGGCCGTGATCGGCGCGACCGCCCCGGAGGTCGTGCGCCTCGCGCGCGACCGCATGCCCGCCACGCCGCTCCTGCTGCCCGGCGTCGGCGCCCAGGGCGGCCGCATCGAGGACCTCGCGCCCGCGTTCGAGCGGCACCCCGCCGGGGGGCTGGTCGTCGCGGCGCGCAGCGTGATCGAGGCGTGGCGCGAGACCGACGGGGACTGGCGGTCCGCCGTCGCGACGGCCGCGCAGGCGCACCAGCGCGCGATCGCCGCGCTCCACGGCTGAGCCGGGTCCGGACTAGGATCGGGGCATGCCCCCGCGTCGGCGCTCCTCGGTGTGGACGGTGATCGCGCCGCTCGCGCTGCTCGGCACCTTCGCCGTCGCCGTGCTGCTCGTGCTCGGGGCGCTGCGCGCACCCGCGCCGCGCGCACAGGAGCAGCCGGCGTCCGCTCCCACCACGACCGTCGCAGCGCTCGACCCGTCGGTGCCGGCGACGTACCGGATCCGCAAAGGCGATACGCTTTCTGACATCGCCCAGCGCTACGGCGTGACGACCGACTGGATCCGGTCGCTCAACCCGCAGCTCGACCCGACCGCCCTCGTCCCGGGCGATACGATCAACCTCCGCCAGCCCGCCGCCCCATGATCATCACCGTCACCCCCAACGCCGCGCTCGACAAGACCATCCAGGTCCCGAGCATGCAGATCGGCATGCGCCATCGCGGCGCGCACGGCTTCATCGCCCCCGGCGGCAAGGGCATCAACGTGGCGCGGGCGCTCCTGCTCCTGCAGCAGCCGGTGATCGCCGCCGGTCTGGCCGGCGGGGAGACCGGCGCGCGCATCCAGCGCGAGCTCGACGCGGAGGGGATCCTCAACGACTTCGTGCCGATCGAGGGCGAGTCGCGGAGCTCCACCGTGCTGATCGACCCGACCAGCGGCCGCCAGACCGAGATCATCGAGAACGGCCCGAGCGTGACCGCCGCCGAGCTCGACGCGCTGCTCGACCGCATCGACTACATCGCGCGGGACGCCCGCGTGATCGTGCTCGCGGGATCGCTCCCGCGCGACGTGCCGGAGTCCTGGTACGCGGACGCGATCAAGCGCCTGCGCCGTACCGGCGCGCAGATCGTGCTCGACTCCGAGGGCGCACCGCTGCGCCAGGGCGTCGCGGCCGAGCCGCACCTCGTCGCGCCCAACCAGCACGAGGCCGAGGAGCTCGTCGGCCACGAGTTCAGCAGCGACGCCGACCTGATCGACGCGCTCGACGAGATCGCCGACATGGGCGCCCGCAGCGTGCTGATCACCAACGAGACCGGCGTCGCCGCGCTACTGCGCGAGAACGGCCACGAACGCCGCCTGCGCGTCACCGTGCCGCGCGCCGAGGCGATCAGCACCGTCGGCGCCGGCGACGCGCTGCTGGCCGGCTACCTGGCCAGCCGTCGCCGCGACGCGTCGCCCGAGGACGCGCTGCGCCAGGCCGTGGCGTGCGGCACCGCGAGCACGCTCGTGCCCGGCGCCGGCGTCTTCGACCCGCGCGAGGTCAAGCGCCAGATCGCGCTGACCGAGCTCCACGAGCTGTCGCTGCGCTGAGCTCCGCCCGACGCGGCCTCCGTCCGAAGCCGCGACTAGTGTCCGGGTCAGGCATCGACAGACAGCGCAGACGCGCCCGCGCGGCGGGAACGTCGTCGCCGAAAGGACACGGGCAGGCCGGTGGAGATCGAAATCGGACGTGGCAAGAAGGCGCGACGCGCCTATGGCTTTGACGACATCGCGATCGTGCCCTCGCGGCGCACGCGCGACGCCGAGGACGTCGACATCGGCTGG
>JBPCSR010000026.1:0-3007 GCA_051006935.1 Gaiellales bacterium | reverse complement strand
TTCGCGCACCTTGACCACGCCGACGATGTTGTCCGGCGAGCCATCGGCGACGGGCAGCAGCGAATGGGGCGAATCCTTGATTGCGGCACGGATCTCGGCCTCGCTCGCGCGGCGGTCGATGCGCTCCAGGAGCTCGGCCGCACTCGGCACGGCGTGCTCCGCGGCGCGCGCGGGCACCTCGGCCACGGCGCTCGCGACCTCATCGCAGTTCGGCCGCTGGCGGGTGTGCCCGATCGACGTGATCACGGGGACGCCGAGCGCGGAGATCGCACGGCAGAGCGCCTCGTCGGAGAACGGAAGCAGGTCCTCGACGCTGCCGCCGCCGCGCGCGAGGATGATCACGTCGACGCCCGGCGTCGAGGCGAGCGTCCCGAGCGCCTCGATCAGCTCGTTGACCGCGCCGACGCCCTGCACGAGCGAGTGGCAGACCGCGATGCGGACCGGGGGGAAGCGGTCGCGGAGCGCGCGGACGACGTCGGCCTCGGCGTCGGAATCGCGGCCCGTCACGAGACCCACGCGGCGCGGGAGGCGCGGCAGGGGGAGCTTCCGCTCGGGATCCGTCAGCCCCTCGGCGCGCAGGCGCTCGCGCACGTCGAGGACCCGCTGGAGGAGCTCGCCCTCGCCGGCCGTGCGGATCGCGTTGCAGATCAGCGAGACGGTGCCGCTCTTGGCGTAGTGGTCGATCTTCGTGTAGCGCGCCTGGATCAGGCGCCCCTGCACGGGGTGCTCGCCGAGGCGCTCGACCGCCGAGCGCCACACGATGCAGCGGATCGTCGCCTCGCCGTCCGTCAGCGTGAAGTACAGGTGCCCGGAGGCGGCGACGGTGACCTGCTGGACCTCGCCCTCGACGATCCCGCCGCCGAGCGCGCCGAGGGCGTCGCCGATCCTCCGCCAGATCGCGCTGGGCGACTCCGCGACCGTCTCGACGGGGCGGCCCTCCACGCGGCTACTCGACCGACTTGACGGCTTCGGTGATCGCCGCGATGTCCGGCAGCGACCCCGTCAGGACCTTCTTCCCCTTCGGGCCCTCGACGATGAACGACGGCGTGCCGCCGAAGTTCTCCTGGGCCGCGATCACCTGGACGTCCTGCACCTCGGGCGTCCAGAGCGCCTCGTCCTGCCGGTCCTGCTCGAACTTCGCGAGGTCGAGCCCGAGCGCCTTGGCGATGCCGTCGCAGAACGCCGGCGTCGCGTAGTCGGTGTTCTCGTCCTGCTGGTTGCGGTACCAGAGGTCCTGGTACTGGAAGAGCGCGTTCTGCTGCTGCGCGGCGATCCCGCACTGCGCCGCGCTGACGGAGTCGGTGCCGAGGATCGGCCAGATCCTGTAGACGAACTTGGCCTTGCCCGGCTTGACGAAGGTCCCGATCATCGCGTTCTCGGTGGTCAGCGCGAAGTCCTTGCAGACGGGGCAGCGCAGATCGCCGAACTCGGTGATCGTGACGGGCGCCTTCGGGTCGCCGAGCGTGTCGCCCGCCTGCGGGACGCCGTCGAAGAAGCTCGTGACCTGCTTGACGTCCTTCAGCTTGCCCGCCGCCACGTCGGCCGCGTTCGCCCCGCTGGTCGACGAGCCGCCGCGCTGCGAGACGTAGATCAGGCCGCCGGCCACGACGACGGCCACGGCGGCGGCGATCGCGATGATCACCCACAGGTTGCGCTTCGACCCGCCCGAGCTCCGCTTCTGCGGCGCCTTCTTGGGCGGGGGAGGGGTCTTCGCCGTGTCAGCCATGGAGGTTCCTCGTCGTCGCGTGCGGTCGCATCCTAGCGGTCGCCGTGCGCGGTCCGGTGACGCGCGCTACGCGACGGTGACGTCGTCGCAGAGGTAGACGTCCTGGATCGCGTTGAGCAGCGCGATGCCCTCGGCCCGCGGTCGCTGGAACGCCTTGCGGCCGGAGATCATGCCCATGCCGCCCGCGCGCTTGTTGACGACGGCGGTGTAGACGGCGTCGTGCAGGTCGTTGTCGCCCGACGCGCCGCCCGAGTTGATCAGGCCGGCGCGGCCCATGTAGCAGCCGGCGACCTGGTAGCGGGTCATGTCGATCGGGTGGTCCGTCAGCAGCTCCTCGTACACGCGCTTGTCGGTCTTGCCGAACTTCAGGTCGAGGAAGCCGGGGGCGGCCGTCTCCGGCGCCTTCTGCTTGATGATGTCGGCCTGGATCGTGACGCCGAGGTGGTTGGCCTGGCTCGTCAGGTCGGCCGCCGTGTGGTAGTCGGGGCCGCCGTCCTTGGCGGAGAACGCCGAGTTGCGGAGGTAGCACCAGAGGACCGTCGCCATGCCGAGCTCGTGCGCGGCCTGAAACGCGTCCGAGACCTCCTGGATCTGCCGCTTCGACTCCTCGGAGCCGAAGTAGATCGTCGCGCCGACGGACGTCGCGCCCATCTCGTACGCCTGCTGGATCGAGGCGAACATGATCTGGTCGTACCCGTTCGGATAGCTCAGGAACTCGTTGTGGTTGAGCTTGAGCATGAACGGGATGCGGTGCGCGTACCGGCGCGACACGGCGCCGAGCACGCCGAGCGTGGAGGCGACGGCGTTGCAGCCGCCCTCGAGCGCGAGCTCGACGATGTTGGCCGGGTCGAAGTAGTCCGGGTTCTTCGCGAACGAGGCGCCGGCCGAGTGCTCGATGCCCTGGTCGACGGGCAGGATCGAGAGGTAGCCGGTGCCGGCCAGGCGGCCGTGGTTGTACATCGCCTGGAGGCTCTTGAGGACGGGGTTCGGGCGGTCGGACTCGCGCATCACGCGGTCGACGAAGTCGGGGCCCGGCAGGTGCAGGCGGTCCTTCGCGATCGTCGTGCAGGTGTGCCCGAGGAGATAGTCGGCCTTGTCGCCAAGGATCTCGCTGATGCCATCGATGCCCGTCTGTGCCACGGTCGTCCCTCCGTTGAGATTCCGGCACAATACCGCGTCGCCGCGACGCGCGCCCCGTCCTGGCGTCAGGCCGTCGCGGCGTCCGCGAGGCGGGTCAGCGCGAAGCGCGCGGCGCCGCGCAGGGCGCACTGGTCGTCCAGG
>JBPCSR010000025.1:0-3712 GCA_051006935.1 Gaiellales bacterium | reverse complement strand
CTCGTGGCAGTGGGTGGCCGGCACGGGCCTCGACGCCGCCCCGTACTTCCGCGTCTTCAACCCGGACCTGCAGGAGAAGAAGTTCGACCCGACGGGCGCCTACGTCGAGCGCTGGGCACCCGACCGCCCGCTCCGCATCGTCGACCACGGCGTCGAGCGCGACATCACCCTCGCCGCCTACAAGGCCGTCGCGAGCGAGCTCGCCGACCCCGACTGACGGGCCTGGCGCAAAGGCCTCTGGCGACGCAGTGACGTGATGGGCCCGGGCCCATGGCGTCCTTGGGCGACGCCGCGAACCCGCATTCCTCGGTGCGCCATCTTCCGCACACGCGAATTCGCGCCGCGTTTTTCCGCAACGAGCGGGAATCCGCGGCGATCGCGGGCAGGGGCGCACGCCGCCCGCGGGGATTTGCGGTCGCTGGATGAAGCATGGGCGGGGCGCGATGGGCGGCAGGCGCGCGGAGACGCGCGGGATGCGCGCGCAACCGCTCCGGCGAGCGGGCTAGGCGGCCTGTGGGCCGAACAGCTCGGGGTAGAGGCGCACGCACAGCTCCTTCGCCTTGCCGTGCTCGGCGTCGACGAGGTCGCCGTTGAAGATCTCGCGCAGCTCGCGGTCGAAGTCGCCGATGAAGCGCCCCGCGTAGTCGTTCTTCGTCTCGAGCTCGAGGCGGATCTGGGTGGGGCCGAGCGGATAGCGGAGCCGATCCCAGCAGAGCTCGACGTGGTGCAGGCCCTGGACGTAGTCGTGCGTGCTGCGCCGATTCTCGAGCTCGCCGATGATCGCCAGCGTCGGCTTCTCGCCGATCGCCTCCGCGAGCGTATTCTTCAGCCCCGCCGCGGCGATCATCTCGGCCATCTCCTCGCCGTCGACGGGGATGTGGTCGACCGGGAACTCGATCTCCTCGCGCTCGCGCGCGCGGTCCGCACGTCGCGTGGATGGGCCTTTCCACGTGAGGAGCGGCGTGGGCAGGTTCGACTGGCGCCGCATCCGCAGCGAGCAGCCGGTCCGCCGCAGGTCGAGGTCGCCCGTGTCGAAGAACGTGTCGCGGATGTCGAAGATCGCCGAGCCGGCGAGCGCGAAGTTGGCGAGCTCCGCGGGCACCATCAGCGTCTCGTCGCCGGTGTAGAGGTACTGGAGCTCGATTTCCATACGGCCCCGGCATTCTCCCACCTGATGCGGCGGGCGCGCCTGCGCCAGCCCGTATGATCCCTGCACCGGCGCGGCCGGCGACACCATGCTGGACTCCCTCTCCGACCGACTCGGCGACGCGCTCGGCGACCTCCGCTCGAGCGGGCGCCTGAGCGAGGACGACCTCAACAAGGCGATCCGCGAGATCCGCCTCGCGCTCCTCGAGGCCGACGTCAACTTCGAGGTCGTCAAGACGTTCGTCGCCACCGTCAAGGAGCGCGCGCTCGGCGCCGAGGTCTCCGAGAGCCTCACGCCGGGCCAGGAGGTCGTGAAGATCGTCCACGACGAGCTGACGAAGCTGATGGGCGAGGCTACGACGAAGCTCGAGCTGAAGGGCGCGCCCGCCGTCATCCTCGTCTGCGGCCTGCAGGGCTCGGGCAAGACAACGACGTGCGGCAAGCTCGCGAAGCTGATCGAGAAGCAGGGCAAGCGCCCGGCCCTCGTCGCGTGCGACGTCTACCGCCCGGCCGCCATCCAGCAGCTCGTCACCGTCGGCGCGCAGGCGGGCGTGCCCGTCTACGAGCACGGCGCCGACATGAACCCGGTCGAGATCGCCAAGCGCGGCATCCAGCAGGCCAAGGAGGAGGGCCGCGACGTCGTCATCGTCGACACCGCCGGCCGCCTGACCGTCGACCAGGAGCTGATGGACGAGCTCGTGCGCATCCGCAAGGAGGTGCAGCCGAGCGACACGCTGCTCGTGCTCGACGCGATGACGGGTCAGGACGCCGTCACCACGGCGCAGAACTTCCAGCAGGCGATCGACTTCAACGGCCTGATCCTCACGAAGCTCGACGGCGACGCGCGCGGCGGCGCGGCGCTGAGCGTGCGCGCCATGACCGGCGTGCCGATCAAGGTCATCACCACGGGCGAGAAGCTCGATCAGGTCGAGGAGTTCCACCCCGACCGCCTCGCCTCGCGCATCCTCGGCATGGGGGACGTCCTCAGCCTGATCGAGAAGGCCGAGCAGTTCGTCGACGAGGAGAAGGCCAAGGAGCTCGAGGCCAAGATGCGCAAGGCCGAGTTCGGCCTGGACGACATGCTCGAGCAGCTGCGCTCGCTGCGGAAGATGGGCTCGCTGTCGAGCGTGCTCGGGATGCTGCCCGGCATGGGCAAGCAGCTCAAGAACGCGAACATCGACGAGGGCCAGATCGACCGCGTGGAGGCGATCATCCTCTCGATGACGCCCGCCGAGCGCGCCAACCCGAAGATCATCAACGGCTCGCGCCGCGTCCGCATCGCCGCCGGCTCGGGCGTGACCGTCACCGAGGTCAACGCCCTGCTCAAGCAGTACGAGCAGATGAAGAAGATGATGAAGAGCCTCGCGGGCGGCAAGGGCAAGATGCCGAAGCTGCCGCCGGGCATGGAATTGCCGCCGGGGTTGAAGGGGTAGGGTAGGATCCCGGCCGTGGTCAAGCTCCGTCTCGCCCGTATCGGGTCCAAGAAGAATCCGATCTACCGCATCGTGGTGTCCGATGACTCCGCGCCGCGCAATGGTCGCGCGATCGAGAACATCGGCCGCTACAACCCCCAGCTCGAGCCCTCGCTGATCGAGATCAACGAGGAGCGCGCGAAGTACTGGCTCTCGAACGGCGCGCAGCCGTCGCAGCCGGTCAAGCGCCTGCTGCAGAAGCAGGGCATCGTCTGACCGATGGGGGCCGCGCCCCCGAAAGACGTCCGGGAGCTGTGCGAGTACCTGGTGCTCGGCCTGGTCGACGATCCCGATGCGGTGCAGGTGACGGTGGAGATGACGGACGACGCGATCGTCCTGCGCATCGTCGTGGCGCCGGAGGACCGCGGCAAGGTGATCGGTCGCGGCGGCCGCGTCGTGCGCGCGATCCGCTCGGTCGTGCGCGCCGGCGCCGTCAAGAGCGGGCGCCGCGTCCTCGTCGAGGTCGACGAGACCCCCGCCGCGGCATGACCGACGCCCACCCGTGGCGTCCCGCGCGCGTGCGCGTCGGGACGATCGGCAAGGCGCACGGCCTCGATGGCTCGTTCCGCGTGGCCGACCCGTGCGGCTGGTGGGACTTCCCGACCGGCAGCACGGTGCTGGTGAACGGCGATCCGCGCACGGTGGCGCGCAGCCGCGGTGATGCGCTGGCGCCCCTGCTCGCGCTCGAGGGCGCCGGCGACCGCACGGCGATCGAGCTCCTGCGCGGCGCGGCGCTCGAGCTGCCGCGCGATGCGATCCCCGAGCCCGACGCGGACGCGTACTTCCGCTTCGACCTCGTCGGATGCACGGTGGAGCACGCGGAGGGCACTCCGCTCGGCGTGGTGGAGGAGGTCGAGGACGGCGTGGCGCACGACCAGCTCGTGGTCGGCGAGCACCGCATCCCGTTCGTCGCGGCGATCGTGCCCGTCGTCGATATCCCCGCGCGGCGCATGGTGCTCGCGGGCGGCTGGGAGCCGGTCGCCGTCGAGTAGCGCCAACGCGGCGCGCGAGCCGCGATGATTCCCGTCGTGGCGCTCTCGCTCGACATCCTCACGCTCTTCCCCGGGTGGTTCGCCTGGCTCGAGGAGGAGCGG
>JBPCSR010000024.1:0-9354 GCA_051006935.1 Gaiellales bacterium | reverse complement strand
GCGTCGCGGACAGATCGGTCGAGAGCACGGCGATGCGGGTGCCGACGTCGACGGTGGCGCCCTCGGCGACGAGGATCTCCATCACGACGCCGGTCGCGGGCGACGGCACCTCGGTGTCGACCTTGTCGGTCGAGATCTCGACGATCGTCTCGTCGGCCTGCACGGTGTCGCCGACCTGCTTGAGCCAGCGCGAGATCGTTCCCTCCGTCACGCTGGACCCCATCTGGGGCATGACCACATCGATCGTGCTCGCGACCGCCATCGCAGGACCTCCGTCAGGGTCGAAGCGGTGTACGGGGGAACCCTAGCGTCCCTTCGCCCGGACCGCAGGCTGCGGCCGAAGCGCCCGACTTCGCGAATACTTGGGGCGATGGCCGATGTCGCCGAGATGCGCGGGGTGTCCAAGCGGTTCGGCGATTTCGCCGCCCTCGACGCCATCGACCTGACCGTCTCGACGGGCGTGATCCGCGGCTTCCTCGGTCCGAACGGCGCCGGCAAGACGACGGCGATGCGCATCCTCGTCGGCCTCCTGCGCAGCAGCGGCGGCGACACGCGGGTGTTCGGCGGCGACCCGTGGTCCGAGCCCGCGGTACGGGCCGACATCGGCTTCCTCCCCTCCGATCCCGGCTTCTACGGCCGCATGACCGGGCGCGGGCTGCTCGACCACTTCGCCGCGCTGTCGCAGCGCGAGCCCGTCCTCCGCGAGCACGCGTGCCTGCACCTGCGCATGAGCGAGGCCGACCTCGGGCGCCAGGTCCGCCACTACTCGAAGGGCATGCGCCAGAAGCTCGGCATCCTCCAGGCCGTCCAGCACGATCCGCAGCTCCTGATCATGGATGAGCCCGGCGAGGGCCTCGATCCGCTCGTGCTCAACGGCCTGATCACGCTCCTGCGCGAGCGCCGCGACGCGGGCCGCGCGATCCTCTTCTCCAGCCACGTGCTGGCCGAGGTCGAGGCGCTCTGCGACGAGGTCACGATGATCCGCGGCGGGCGCATCATCGGCGAGGGCACGATCGGCGAGCTCGCCCAGCGCCGCTCGCGGCACCTCGTGCTCGAGCTCGAGGATCCGGCCCTGCAGATCGAGCTGCCGGGCGCCGAGGCGATCGACAGCGCGGGCACCCGCCGCACGTTCGCCCACCACGGCCCGATCCAGCCGCTGCTCGCCGCGCTCGCGGCGCTGCCCGTCGTCGACGTCAAGATCCAGGAGGCCTCGCTCGACGAGGTCTTCATGGAGTACTACGGGGACGCGAGCCACCCGTGAGCCTGCCGCTGATCCGCCGGCTCGTGACGCAGCAGCGCATCCAGCTGCCGCTCGAGCTCGTCTTCACGTTCGCCTGGGGCTACATGCTCGTGGCGCTGTTCGCGACGAGCGACAAGTTCGGGTCGATGCTCCAGCAGGAGGCCGAGATGCTCGGCGGCGCGTGGGCGCTGATCGGCCTCGACCCGCTGCGCCAGTGGGTCACGATCGGACTGCTCGACCCGCCGTTCTTCCTCGGCGGCGGCGCCTTCGCGATCGGCATCGGCCTGCGCTGCATCGCGGGCGAGCTCGCCGACGGCTCGCTCGCCCTCGCCATCACCCGGCCGATCTCGCGGCTCCGGTGGTACCTCTCCCACCTCGCGGTGATGATCCCCGGGTCGTTCCTGATCGGCGTGTTCTACGCGCTCGGCTGCATCGTCGCCGCCAACCTGACCACGCCGATCGGCTCGCTCGATCCCTGGTACACCGTGCTCGCGAGCCTCGAGGCCGGACTGCTCTTCACCGTCTTCGGCGCGTTCGCGACGTTCTTCTCGGCGTTCAGCTCCGACAAGGGGCGCGCGATGGGCTGGACGCTCGGCGTGCTCGTCGTGATGTACATGCTCGCGTTCCTCCTGCCGCTCTGGGGCACCGGCGCGGACCTCGCGAAGCTCACGCCGTTCGGGTGGTACGTGCCCGGCCCGATCCTCCAGCACGGCCAGGTGCCGTGGGGCGACGTGGGCATGCTCGCGCTGTTCGCGGCCGTGCCGCTGGCGATCGGCGGCTGGCGCTTCGCCACGCGCGACCTGGCCTAGGCGTCAGCGCGTGGGGCGCGCGACCGGCCGTCGCGGCACGGGGCGCACGTTGCGCGTGGCGTCGACGACGCGGACGGGGCCGCGGCGATGCCGCGGACGGCCGGGGCCGGGGCGCCAGGGGCGCGGCCGCAGCCGGCTGCCGCCGTCACCGCCGTCGGACTCCTCGACGTCGTCCTCGTCCTTGCCGAGCATCAGCCACGTCACGAACCCGAACAGGCCGAGCCCGAGCAGGAGGTGCACGCCACCGAAGATCACGAAGAGCCAGCCCATCCGGCGCATCGTTGGCCGGAGAGCCCGCCGAAGTCAAGAGCGGACCATGCGGACGGGCCTGCCCCGGATGCTCGCCGATCGCCGTACGCTTCCGCCATGGACAAGGACGACAAGCGGCGCGTCCTCGGCGACGCGATCATCCTCTGCGGGACGTGCGGCTTCGCCAAGCGCTACATGGAGCTCGAGGGGCCGCCCGACCTCGACACCTGCCCCGACTGCGGCAGCGCGATGATCAAGGACTGTCCCGCGTGCCACGCGCCGATGCGGTCGATCATGCAGGTCGACTGCCGCGTCTGCGGCGAGCCGATCCGCGAGGGCGAGCTGTTCGGCGTGCCGATCCGCCGCAAGGCCGAGCCGAGCGATCGCGGCCCGGTGCAGCTGCCCGGCGCGGACGACTGACTAGGGCGTCACCTCGCCGCGCCCGATGCGGCCGAGCGCGGACGAGTCGTCCTCGCCGTGGCCGGCGGCGATCAGCGCGTCCTGCCACGCCGCGATCAGGCGGGTGAGGCGCAGTTCGAGGCCGACGGCCTCGCCCTCGCCGATCGCGATGCCGAGGTCCTTGCGGTGCAGCACCGTCCGGAAGCCCGCCGGGTAGTCGTGCGCGATGTACTTCGGCGCGCGATTGCGCAGGATCCACGAGTCGGCCGCGCCGCCCGACAGCGCCTCGACGAGCGCCTCCAGCGGCAGTCCCGCCTTCTCGGCGTACGCGAGGCCCTCGCCGACGGACGCGTACGTGCCGCTGATGATGATCTGGTTGACGGCCTTGGCCGCCTGTCCCGCGCCGGTCGGGCCGAGGTGCGTGATCGTCTTGCAGAACGCCTCGAGCACCGGCTTGGCGATCGCGAAGGCGGCGTCGGAGCCGCCGACGAACGCGGTGCACACGCCGTTTCGCGCGCCCTCCGCACCGCCCGACAGCGGCGCGTCGACCACCTCGGCGCCCTTGGCGCCCAGGGCGGCGGCGATCGCCGTCGCCGCGCTCGGCGAGACCGTCGAGCAGTCGAGCAGCACGGCGCCCTCGCCGATGCCCTCGATCACGCCGTGGTCGCCCAGCACGACCGCCTCGAGGTCGGGCGTATCGGACACGCACGTCACGACCACCTCGGCGTCGCGCGCCGCGTCGGCCGGGGACTCCGCGCGCCGCGCGCCGCGCGCGACGAGCTCGTCGGCCTTCGCGGCGGTGCGGTTCCAGACGGCGACCTCGTGCCCGGCGTCGAGCAGATGCCCGGCCATCGGCCCGCCCATCGTGCCGAGCCCGATGCACGCGACGCGCGTCATCCGCGGATCTCCGAGAAGTGGATGACGGTGACCGTGTCGTCTTCGCGCACGTCGCGGTTGTAGAGGCGGCGCAGGAAGTCGACGAACTCGTCGAGCGTGCGCAGCGACGGGTTCTCGTGCTGCATCTCGCGCGGCGACACGTCGCCGAGCGGCTTCACCTCGACCTTGTCGATGACGGCGTCGAACACGCGCTCGCGCGGCCCGAAGCGCTGCCCGACGAGCACGGCGACGATCATGCCCTTGTCGTACTTGCCGCTCTTGTCGCCGAGGCGGATCGTCACCGTCTTGCGGCGGCTGCGGATCTGGTCGGCGACCAGCGGGGAGTAGAACATCAGCGCGTGCATCGCAGGGCATGGTACCGGCGCGACGGCCCGGTGCGGGCTCCGACGCCCCGTAGACTCCCCCGCATGCGCAGCCGGCTGTTCCTGGCGGTGGCGGCGACGATGTTCGTCGACTCGCTGCTCTACCTGACGGTGGTGCCGCTGCTCCCGTGGTACTCCGAGCGCTTCGACCTGTCGAAGCTCGGCGCGGCCGTGCTGCTCGCCGGCTACCCGGTCACGTTCCTGCTCGTCACGGCGCCGGCCGGATGGCTGTCGAGCCGCGTCGGCGCGCGCCGGGTGGTGATCGTCGGCGGCGCGTTCTTCGTCGCCGCGACGATCCTCTTCGCCTGGGCGCCGAACGACGTGGTCGTCGTCGCCGCGCGCCTCCTGCAGGGCGTCGGCGGCGGCATCGGCTGGGGCGCGGCGATGGCGTGGCTCACGGGCAACACCCCGCCGGAGCGGCGCTCGCGCACGATCGGCGCGATCTCCGCGGTGCTCGCAGCCGGGGCGGTCGCGGGGCCGGCCGTCGGAGCGCTGGCCGGCGCGACCTCGCCCGGCCTCGTGTTCGGGGCCGTCGGCGTCGCCGCCGCCGGCGCGCTCGCGCTCGTGATCGCGACGCCCGCCGGCGCCGAGCTGCCGCGCGATCCCGCGCTGCACACGACCGTCGGCCGCCTGCTCGGGCATCCGCTCGTCCTCGCGTCGCTCGCGTTCTCGCTTGCCGACGCGGTCGGCGTGGCCGCCGTGGACCTGCTGGCGCCGCTCCAGCTCGGCGCCGACGGCGTCGGCTCGACGGCGATCGGCATCGCCATCGCGGCCGGCGCGGGCCTCGGCATCGTCGCCGCCCAGGTCGCGGGGCGGCTCGGCGAGCGCGTCGGCTCGTTCCGCGTCGCGATGGTCGGCGGCGTGGGCATGGGCATCGTGCCGGCGCTGCTCGTGCTGCCGCTGCCGTCGGCGGGGATCCTCGCCCTGCTCGTCGTGCTCGGGCCGTTCTTCCCGATCCTGATGACCGGCGTGTTCCCGCTGATGAACGCGGCCGCCGACGACCTCGGCCTGTCGCACGGCACGGCGAACGCCCTGCCGAACATGGTGTGGTCGGGCGGCTTCGCGGTCACGCCGCTCGTGGTGGCACCGATCGCCCAGGCGACGGGCGACGCCGTGGCCTATGCGCTGGCCGCGGCGAGCGTCTTCGTGCTCCTCGCGATCGCTGTATTGATGCGGTCTCGCGCACGAAATCTGTCACTCGCGCACTGAGAGTGCCGGTTCCCGTTTGCGCGATCCGGGAAGGGGTGCAATCATCCCGCTGGCACTCACCGACCGAGAGTGCCAACGACTTACCCCCTCACCCCCTGACATGGAGGTCAGCATGAACCTCAAGCCGCTTGGCGATCGCGTGATCGCCGAAGTGATGGAGGAGGAGCAGACGACGGCCAGCGGCATCGTCCTCCCCGACACCGCGCAGGAGAAGCCCCAGCGCGCCAAGATCCTCGCCGTGGGATCGGGCCACTACGAGTTCGGCCACCACGTGCCGCTCGAGGTCCAGGTCGGCGACGAGATCCTCTTCTCGAAGTACGGCGGCACCGAGGTCAAGGACGGCGGTCGGGACTACCTGATCCTGCGCGAGTCCGACATCCTCGCCGTCATCGGCAGCAGCAAGCCCGCCAAGGGCAAGAAGTAACCCCCTCCCCTCTCCCTGACTGAGGCAATTTCCATGGCACACAAGGACATCCTGTTCCACGAGGACGCACGCCAGAAGCTCCAGCGCGGCGTCGACACCCTCGCCAACGCCGTCAAGGTGACGCTCGGCCCCAAGGGCCGCTACGTCGTCATCGACAAGAAGTTCGGCGCCCCGACGATCACCAACGACGGCGTCTCCATCGCCCGTGAGATCGAGCTCGAGGATCCGTTCGAGAACCAGGGCGCGCAGCTCGTCCGCGAGGTCGCCACGGCGACCAACGACGTCGCCGGCGACGGCACGACGACCGCGACCGTGCTCGCCCAGGCGATCGTGCGCGAGGGCCTGCGCAACGTCACGGCCGGCGCGAACCCGATGGGCCTCAAGCGCGGCATCGAGTATGCCGTCGAGCAGGCCGTCGCCGCGATCAAGGCGCAGTCGAAGGAGGTGTCCGGCAAGGAGGACATCGCCCGCGTCGCCACGATCTCGGCCCGCGACCGCGAGATCGGCGACGTGATCGCCGACGCGATCGAAAAGGTCGGCAAGGACGGCGTCGTGAACGTCGAGGACGGCCAGACCTTCGGCCTCGACCTCGAGTTCACCGAGGGCATGCAGTTCGACAAGGGCTACATCAGCCCGTACATGATCACGGACTCCGATCGCATGGAGGCCGTGCTCGAGGATCCCTACATCCTCATCGCGAACCAGAAGATCGGTGCGGTCAAGGACGTCCTGCCCGTGCTCGAGCAGGTCATCCAGAGCGGCCGCGCGCTGCTGATCATCGCCGAGGACCTCGAGGGCGAGGCCCTGGCGACGATCGTCGTCAACAAGCTCCGCGGCACCTTCACGGTCGTCGCGGTCAAGGCCCCGGGCTTCGGCGATCGCCGCAAGCGCATGCTCGAGGACATCGCCATCCTGACGGGCGGCGAGGTCATCACCGAGGACATGGGCCTCAAGCTCGAGAACACGGCCATCGCGCAGCTCGGCCGCGCCCGCCGCATCGTCGTGGACAAGGACCACACGACGATCATCGACGGTGCCGGCAAGGGCGACGAGATCAAGGCCCGCATCAAGCAGATCAAGCAGGAGATCGAGAACACCGACTCCGACTTCGATCGCGAGAAGCTCCAGGAGCGCCTCGCGAAGCTCAGCGGCGGTGTCGCCGTGGTCAAGGTCGGCGCTGCCACCGAGACCGAGATGAAGGAGAAGAAGCACCGCGTCGAGGACGCGCTGCAGGCCACCCGCGCCGCCCTCGAGGAGGGCATCGTGCCGGGCGGCGGCGTCGCCCTGCTGACCGCGGCGACGAAGCTCAAGATCGACGAGTCGCACCACGACGAGGCGACGGGCGCCAAGATCGTCCGCCGCGCGCTCGAGGAGCCGCTGCGCCAGCTGGCCGCCAACGCCGGCCTCGACGGCGCCGTGGTCGTCAACGAGGTCCGCGCCGCCAAGGCCGGCTTCGGTCTCGACGTCGACTCGGGCGAGACGGTCGACCTGGTCAAGTCGGGCATCATCGACCCGGCCATGGTCACCCGCTCGGCGCTGCAGAACGCGGCGTCGATCGCGAAGAACATCCTGACGACGGAGGCGATCGTCGTCGAGGCCCCCGAGAAGGCCGCGCCCACCGTCGGCGACATGGGCGGCATGGGCGGCATGGGCGGCATGATGTAGGACGCGATTCGGGCGCTGCCCGGATCACCGCTCGACCCTGAAGGGCCCCGGCTCCGGCCGGGGCCCTTCGCGTTGCCGGGGACGTATGCCAGACTCCGCGCATCCGAACGCGAGGGAGGCCCCCATGGCCGATTGCACGATCCGCATCAAGAAGAACGGCTCCGCCTGGGTGTCGGGCTCGTTCGTCGTCGAGGACGTCGACGGCAACGCGTATCCCGTCGAGGGCGACGCGTTCCTGTGCCGCTGCGGCGCCTCGCAGACGAAGCCGTTCTGCGACGGCTCGCACAAGGCCGCCGGCTTCGAATCGGCGCCGCTCGTCGGCGACGACGCCTAGAACGAGAGCGTCTTGCGCCCGAGCACGGGCAGCTTCACGCCGACCTTGACCGAGTACGGGTTGAAGCCGAACCCGAGCTCGGCGCCGATGCCCGTCCAGCCGCACCAGCCGCCGCGCCAGAAGCACCCGTAGACGTCGACCTCCGCATCGGCGCTGCCGTGGGCGTTCGCGGCGAAGGTGGCCACGCCGATCGTGGTGGTCAGCCGGTACTTGACGGTCACGCGAAAGTCGACGACGCCGAGATTCCTCCCGTAGCTCGAGTACCGGGCGGTACCGATCGTGGCCGACTTCAGCGGCCCGTCGAACGACCCGAACCACCATTGGAGCGGCACGCCGTTGAGCGCGATGGCGCCCATGAAGACGCCCTTCGGCAGGAAGCGCTCCATGCCGACGGTCGCCTGGCCGGCGGCGCTGCCGTAACTGAACTTCGCCTCGTACTGCGTGTTGAGCAGCAGGGTGTCCACGAGGCCGTAGCGCGAGAAGCCGACGACGAAGTCCATATCCGTCTTCGTCTTGCCCAGGATCTTGAGCGAGGATTTGAATTCCGCACGCGCATGGCGCACGGAGAACCCGTTGCCGTCGACGACGCCACGCACGTCCAGATTCATGTTGCCTCCGCCAGTCAGTGGCACCGGCTCGGCGAGGATCGATGCATCGGGCGCCGTGCCGCGTAGCCGCGCCGTGTAGGCGAGACTCGAGGTGCTTCGGTCGCGCACGATGGTGCCGCGCATCTCGGTGAGGTCGTCGAGGAACTCGAGCCAGCCGTCCACGGCGACCGCGAAGTCGGGCGTGCCCGCGGTCGTCGTGGCATCGACGTCCGTCCACTTGAACACCGCGGGGCCGAGGCGGACGGAAACCCGACGCGCCTGGAGCGACGCGCTTCCGGCATTGACGTCGATGGTGCCGTTCATCGCCACGGGTTCACCGAGGAGCTCCGAGTCCAGGGTCACGGCGAGCGGTCCCGAGGCGCCACCGGCACGCGCATCGATCGAGACCACGCCGCCACGTGCGAGCACGTCGCCCTTGCCGAAGACGTCGGCGACGCGCGGCCCGTCGGGCGCTCCGAACGCCAGGGCGTACGCGGTCGTCGTGCCGTCGAGCGGGAGCGTGATCGCGAGGCGCGCCGTGGACTTGAGGGCGAGCGCGGTGCGCACTGCGGCAGGCATCGTCGGCAGCCCCCGGAGGGTGAGCGCGCTGGACGTCGCCGTGACCCTGCCTGTCACCGCCGCATCGCGGACAGCCAGGTCCGCGACGCCGCCAGCCGCTGCGATCGAGCCCGCCGCCGCCGTGGAGATCTGCGCGGCGCCACCCGAGCCGTCGTGCGCGTAGAGCGTCGCGCCGAAGGGCGCGGAGCCCGGCGTGCGGACGGTCGCATCGATCACCAACCGCGGCGATACGCGCCCGGCGGTGAGCGCGTCGCGGATGTCGAAGTACACCGCGCCGGCGGCGACGGAACTGGCCGACGTCTCGGATCCGACGAGGGTACGACCAGTGCCCATGGCGACCGGCCCGGCGAAGACGAGTGCCGGGTCCAGCGCCAGCGGCGCCGCGAGCGCGGTTCCCTCAGCGGCGGGAGCGATCGCGAGCGCCCATGCGGGCAGCCCCAGCGTGCCGACGAGCAGGCCGCCGTAGGCCGGCAGCGTGGCCTCGCCGGCCGGGCTGACGATCCTGACGGGCGACGGGCTGGCCGAGATCAGCAGCGATGCGACTCGCACGACGACGGGCGATCCCGCCAGCTGCCCGGGCGGCGTCCTGTCGCCCAGCGG
>JBPCSR010000023.1:0-3033 GCA_051006935.1 Gaiellales bacterium | reverse complement strand
GGTGATCACCGACGTGGTGTTCGGCGCAACGTGCGTGACCTTGCCGCCGGCGTCCTGGTGCTGGCCCTCGCCCGCGAAGGCGATCGACAGGATCTCGCCGTGGGCGCGCTCGCCCTTCAGGATCACGGCCGGGTACTTCATCGTGACCTTCGAGCCGAGGTTGCCGTCGACCCACTCCATCGTCGCGTCCTCCTCGGCCACCGCGCGCTTGGTGACGAGGTTGTAGACGTTGTTCGACCAGTTCTGGATCGTCGTGTAGCGGCAGCGGCCGCCCTTCTTGACGAGGATCTCGACGACCGCGGAGTGCAGCGAGTCGGACGAGTACGTCGGCGCGGTGCAGCCCTCGACGTAGTGCACGTAGGCGCCCTCGTCGACGATGATCAGCGTGCGCTCGAACTGGCCCATGTTCTCCGCGTTGATGCGGAAGTAGGCCTGCAGCGGCTGCTCGATGCGCACGCCCGGCGGCACGTAGATGAACGAGCCGCCCGACCACACGGCCGAGTTGAGCGCGGCGAACTTGTTGTCGGCGGACGGAATGATCGTGCCGAAGTACTCGCGGAACAGGTCTTCGTGCTGAAGCAGGGCCTGATCGGTGTCGAGGAACAGGATGCCCTGGTCCTCGAGCTCCTGCTTGAGGCTGTGGTAGATGACCTCGGACTCGTACTGCGCGCCGACGCCGGCGAGGAACTTGCGCTCCGCCTCCGGAATGCCGAGGCGCTCGAACGTGTTCTTGATCGTCTCGGGCACGTCGTCCCACGAGCGGGCGTTGTGCTCGGTCGGCTTGAGGTAGTAGAAGATGTTCTCGAAGTCGATGCCGCTGAGGTCGGAGCCCCAGTTCGGCATGGGCTTCGAGAGGAAGATCTTGTACGCCTCGAGCCGGAAGTCGAGCATCCACTCCGGCTCGCCCTTGTGCGCCGAGATCTGCCGGATCACGTCCTCGTTGAGGCCGCGCTCGATCTTGACGATCGGGGCCTCCTCGTCGTGGAAGCCGTACTTGTACTCCCCGAGATCGACGTCGGCGACTTCGCTCATCGGGAGACCGCCCCCTCGGCGATGCCGGCGTATCCGCTCGACTCGAGCTCGTGCGCCAGCTCCGGCCCGCCGGAGCGGACGATCCGGCCGTCGACGAGCACGTGGATGCGATCGGGCTTCACGTAGTCGAGGATCCGCTGGTAGTGCGTGATGATCAGCGTGCCCATCTCGGGGCCCATCAGCGCGTTGATGCCGCCGGAGACGATGCGCAGCGCGTCGATGTCGAGGCCGGAGTCGGTCTCGTCGAGGATCGCGAGCCTCGGCTTGAGCATCGCCATCTGGAGGATCTCGAAGCGCTTCTTCTCGCCGCCGGAGAAGCCGTCGTTGAGTGAGCGCGAGGACATCGACTTGTCGATCTCCAGCAGCTCCATCGCAGCCTGCAGCTCCTTGCGGAACTCGGGGATGCGGATCGGGTCGTCGGCGCCGTCGGGGCCGCCCTTGCGGTGCGCGTTGACCGCCATGCGGATGAAGTTCGCCACCGTCACGCCGGGCACGGCGAACGGGTACTGGAACGAGAGGAACAGGCCGGCGCGCGAGCGCTCATCGGCCTCCATGTCGAGCAGGCTCTCGCCCTCGAAGAGGATCTCGCCCTCGGTCACCTCGTAGCCGGGGTGCCCCATCAGCACGTGGCTGAGGGTCGACTTGCCGGAGCCGTTGGGGCCCATGATGGCGTGGATCTCGCCCTTCGACAGCTCCAGGTCGATGCCCTTGAGGATCTCCGTGTCGGTATCGGCGATGGTGGCGTGCAGGTTGCGGATGACGAGGTCGGGCACGATGGCTCCTGGGGGATCGTTCGTCGCCGGGATGGCGCTGTATGCGGGCTCTTCGCCGTGACGGGCGAATCGGACGACCCCAACTGTAGCGAAGTTAGGGCATCCGAATGAGGGTACCCAAATACCCGCGGAATCGCGGGTTTTAGCGCGCGCCTCAGCGCGAGGCGCCCGGCGCCCCGTCCCGCAGGTAGGCGAGCAGCGCCGTGTCGGTCAGCCACTCGATCGGCGCGTGGTCGTCGGTCAGCGGGTCCGCGGTCGGCGCGATGCGCCGCGCGTCGCCGGTGAGACCCGCGCAGACGGGGGTCAACGGCGACGGGGCGGCCGCGAGGCGCGCCGCCGCGCCCGTCGCCGTGCCGGCGTCGCGGTACCCCGTGACGATCGTGTTGAAGTCGTTCACGCGCGCCTGCTCCACGACGGGGAACACGGTCGCCATCGTCCGCGCGATCGCGTCGAGCGCCTGGTCGTGGCCGGGCGGCGCGCCGACGTTGATCATCACGGCGCCGCCGGGCGCGAGATGCGCGCGCACGCTGCGGAAAAACTCCTGCGTGACGAGGTGGAACGGGATGTACGGCTGGCGGTACGCGTCGACGACGATGCCGTCGAAGCGATCCGGGCTCTGGTCCAGCCAGGGGCGCGCGTCGGCGGTATGCAGCGTCAGGTGCGCCGCGCGCATGCCGAGGTAGCGGTAGCCGAGCTCGCTGACGGTCGGGTCGATCTCCACGCCGTCCACGCGCCACGTGGGCCAGAAGCGCGCGTACTGCACGGCCGTCGTGCCGCCCGCGTTCCCGAGCACGGCGAGGCGACCGTCGTCGGGCCGGCCGATCGCGGCCGGCAGGCACGCGAGGCGATCCCAGTAGCCGCCGACGAGCCCGGTCGGCCCGGGCCGGATCGAGTGCGTCGCCCAGCCCTCGTTGAGGCGCAGCACGCGCTCGCCGCTGGCGTCGTCGACGATCTGGACGAACTGGTACGGCGTCTCGCCCTCCCACACGACGCGATCGCCCGGCGCGGCCTTCACCCCCGTCTCGGGGATGAGCAGGAGCAGCGCGACGGCCAGCGGCACGAGCGCGGCGCGGCGCGGCAGGAGCGGCAGCGCGGCGAGCGCCAGGAGCAGTGCCAGCACGAGCAGCGTGCGGCGCGTGCCGATCCACGGCACGAGCACGAGGACGGTGACGAAGGTCCCCAGCAGTGACCCCACGGTGGACAGCGCGTAGAGGCGGCCCGAGACGCG
>JBPCSR010000022.1:0-9574 GCA_051006935.1 Gaiellales bacterium | reverse complement strand
ATCGGCCTCTCAGTGCGGTCCGTCTGGGTGTCCATGTGCGTCTCTTCTCCGGCAGCGCATCGGGTGCCGGCGCGCTGCCCCGCGCCGCTGAACGGGCGCAGCGTAGCAGCGGGCGTCAGAGGCCCAGTGCGGAGCCGTCGACCAGCCGGTTGGCCGCCGCCTCGCCGATCACCTCGGCGGCCATGGCGTGCGCCACGTCGACGCGCACCTCCGACTCCCGACCGTGGCCGTCGGAGCCGATCAGGTCGATCAGGCCTTCGGCGAGGAGGCGCCGCGCCTCGACGTCGGTGCCGGGACCGTCGGCGCCGGTCAGTCCCGTCGCGTCGACCTGGAGCAGCGCGCCCGCGTTCTTCATCCGCTCGGCGAAGCCGGGATCGGGCGGCTCGCGCCGCCACGCCGCGCGCCGCTCGGGGTGCGCGAGGATGGGGGTGAGCCCCTCGGCGCGGATGCGCCGGACGAGCTGCTCCATCGTCGCGTCGCCGTGCCAGGGCCCGGCCTGCGGGCCGTCCATGAGCACGAGCTCGGTGCCCTCGATGCGGAAGCGCGCCGGGTCGTCGTCCGCGCGTAGCCGGGCCGGGCGGGCGGTGACCTCGAATCCGAGCCGGAGCTCGATGTCGGAGGGAGCGCGCTCCCGCAGACGCGCGAAGTTGCGGCGGATGCGTCCGATGCGCCGCTCGGAGGCGTTCCAATCGCGGTACGGCGGCACCACGTGCGGCGTGGCCACGAGCAGGCGCGTGCCCGCATCGCGCGCGGCGGTGACGAGCTCGACCGCGTGCTCGAGCGACTCGGCGCCGTCGTCGACGCCGAACACGACGTGCGAGTGGATGTCCACGTAGCCGGCCACGCCGGCAGTGTGGCAACGTTGTCGGGCCCGGGGAGCGGTGCGCGACACTTGGCCCGTGCTGATCCTGCTGCCGCCGAGCGAGGGCAAGGCGGAGCCCGTCTCGGGCCGGCCGCTCGACCTCGCGCGTCTGTCGTTCCCGTCTCTCACGCCGGAGCGGGAGCGGCTGCTGACCCCGGTCCTGCGCGCCGCGCCGGCGCTGTCCGCGCGCAGGATCTACACCGGCGTCCTGTTCGCGGCGCTCGATCTGCCGTCGCTGCCCGCCGCGGCGCAGCGGCGGATCGTGATCATCTCCGCGCAGTACGGCGCTGTGCGTCCCGCCGACCGGATCGCGTCGTACAAGCGCCCGATCGACGCGAGGCGCTGGCGACCGCTCTTGGAGCCCGAGCTCGCGCGCGCGGCCGGCCGCGGCGCGATCCTCGACTGCCGGTCCGCGACGTACGTGGCCGCCTGGCGTCCCGTCGGCGCGCTGGCCGAGCGCACCGCGCACGTCGGCGTGGTGCGGGAGGTCGCCGGCCGCCGCACGGTCGTCTCGCACGACGCCAAGCGCACGCGTGGCGAGGTCGCGCGCTTCGTGGCCGAGACGGGCGCGTCGCCGACCACCGCGCGGGAGCTCGCCGCGCTCGTGCGCCGCCGCTTCGCCTGCGAGCTCGACCCGCCCGAGCGCGCTGATGCGCCGTGGCGGCTGACGATCGTGACGCGCTAGCCGAGGTGCGCCGCGAGGCGCGCGAACGTCTCGACGCCGAGCGGATCGGCCTCGTCGCGCACGGGGTGCACGGCGACGTGGTCGGCGCCTGCCGCGTGGTGCTCGCGCAGCCGCGCGACGACCGCGTCCTCGTCGCCCCAGAAGACGAGCTCGTCGACGAGGCGGTCCGACCCGCCGTGGGCGACGTCCTCCTCGCTGAAGCCGAGCCACAGCAGGTTGCGCACGTAGTGCTCGGCCTCCAGGTACCACGCGATCTCCGCCCGCGCCCTGGCCCGCGCCACGACGGGGTCGCGCTCGATCACGACCTTGTGCTCCACGAGCAGCAGCGGATCCGGCCCCATCTCCGCGCGGGCGCGTCGGGTGTGCTCGACCGTGACGAGGTACGGGTGCGCGCCGAGCGACCGCTCCGCGGCGAGGCGGAGCATCGGCGGGCGCAGCGCCGCGAGCACCACATGGAGCGGCGGTTGGTCGTCGCCGAGCGGCACGGCGTCGCCGGCGGCGTCCATCGCATCGAGGTAGGCGCGCATCGTCGCGACCGGCTTCCCGTAGTCGTGCCCGCGCGCGGTGATCAGGGGGCGGTGGCTCACGCCGAGGCCGAGCACGAAGCGGTCGCCCGAGGCGTCGGCGAGGGAGCGGGCGGCCTGGACCGATGCGCGGGCGTCGCGCGACCAGATGCTGGCGATGCCCGTCGCGACGTGGATCCGCTCGGTCGCGGCGAGCAGCGTGCCCGCGTTGACGAACGCCTCATGGCTGTCGAGCGTCTCGGGGTACCAGAGGCACCCGTAACCCGTCGCCTCGATCGCGCGCGCGGCCTCGCGCATCGCGGCGGCGGGCGCGTAGGCGAACCCGAACGACCACGCGCCCCAGCGCCCGAGGCGGCGACGCAGGTCGGCGCGGTGGGCGGTGAGATCGGCCATGGGGGAACCGTAACGCCTCTGCTGGCGACGCTCAGCGCAGGTGCGCGGTGAGCCAGGCGGCGGCGTGGCCGGCCACGGCCTCGAGCGCGCCCGGCTCCTCGAACAGGTGCGTGGCGCCGGGGACCACGACGAGCTCCGACGGGCACGCGAGCCGGGCCTGCGCGGCGCGGTTGAGCGCGAGCACCTCCGTGTCGGCGCCGCCGACGATCAGCAGGACGGGTGCGCGCACGGCCGGGAGCGCGTCCTCGGCCAGATCGGGGCGGCCGCCGCGCGACACCACGGCGGCGACGTGCGCCGGATCGGCCGCGGCGACCACCAGCGCCGCCGCGGCGCCCGTGCTGGCGCCGAACAGGCCCAGCGGCAGCACGCGCAGGCGCTCTTCGCCGGCGCACCAGGCGTCGGCGTCGCCGAGGCGACGCGCGAGCAGGGGGATGTCGAACACGCGGGACCGGTCGTCGGCCTCGTCCGGCGTGAGGAGGTCGAGGAGCACCGTGCCGAGGCCGGCGTCGCGCAGTCGTTCGGCGACCGCCCGATTGCGCGGGCTGCGACGGCTGCTGCCGCTGCCGTGCGCGAACACGACGAGGCCGGTGGCGTGCGCGGGCACGGCCACATCGGCCGGCAGCCAATGCCCGTCGCCCGTCGCGATCAGCGCGGACTCCGCGATCGGCGCTGCGTCGCGTGACGCGGCGAGCAGCGCAAGCACCCGGGCGTCGGGCACCTGGGGGAAGTCGTCGTACCACCAGCCGATCGCGCGCAGGTCGCCGGGCTGTCGCGGGCAGACGACCGCGTCGGCGACGGCGCGCAGACGCTCGACGGCCTCCGGCGCCCCGACCGGTGCGGCCACGACGACGCGGGCGGCACCGGCCTCGCGCGCGGCCCGCACGGCGGCGTGCATGGTGCCGCCCGTGGCGATGCCGTCGTCGACGATCACCGCCGTGCGGCCCGTGAGCGAGCGCGGGCGTGCGCCCGGGTAGTAGCGCCCGACCGCAGCCGCGAGCTCCGCGTGCGCCTGTCGCTCCGCGACGGCGACCGCGCCCGGGGTCAGGCCGAGCTCCGCGATCAGCGCGTGGTCGCGGTGCACGGCGCCGCCCTCGGCAACGGCGCCGATGCCGAGCTCGGGGTTGCCGGGCATGCCGATCTTGCGCACGGGCAGCACGTCGAGCGGCGCCGCGAGCGCGTCGGCGACCTCGGCGGCGACCGGCACGCCGCCGCGCGGCAGTCCGAGCACCGTCGCGCTGGCGATCCCCGCCACGCGGCAGGCGTCGCCAAGCGCGCGCCCAGCGGCCACGCGATCCGGGTACGGGCGCTGCGCGGTGGCGGAGGAGCGCATGACGCTGACGCTAGGTCGGATGGGCGCGGAGGCAGGGGTGGGCGGCCGTCGCGTCGTTGCGGCAGATCGCCCGCAGGGGTGCGGCTCCACGAGACGCGCCGTGCGACGCGAAGGCGGCCGGTGGTGACCGCGTGATGGCGGCGGCGGGCGACTAGGTCGCCTGGTCGCCGGTGCGCGCCGGCGCGCGGGGCGAAGCGGGTAGGGAGAATCGAACTCCCGTATTCAGCTTGGAAGGCTGCTGCTCTACCATTGAGCTATACCCGCGGGCCGGCGGAAACGCCGTGGTGGAGCGGGAGTCTAGGCCAGCGCGGGCTGCTGGCGCAGCAGCGGGAGCGGGGCGTTGACGGCGCGCGTCGCGCGGGGCTTGCATTCGAGACTAAATGATGTATAAATAGTCCAACGACTCGCCGAAAGGTCCCCCCGAATGGCTCTCGTCCGACCCACCGACACCGATGAGGCGCTCGTCGCCCGCACCGCCAAGGGCGACATGGACGCCTACGCCGAGCTCTACAAGCGCTACTTCGGGATCGTCCGCGCCTACGCCCGCCGCCGCACCGGCGACGTCGACCGCGCCGACGAGCTGACGCAGGAGATCTTCCTCGACGCCTGGCGCAGCGCCGGCCGCTACGACCCCAAGGTCGCGCCCGTCGCCGCGTGGCTGCGCACGATCACCGCGCGCCGCGCCGTCGACTGGACGCGCCGCGCCGCCGTCCGCCCGCCGCTCGCGCAGCACGAAGGGCGCGAGATCGTCGAGGACGCGCTCGACGACGAGCTCGTGGACCGCATCGACTTCACCGATGCCCTCAAGGAGCTGCCGGAGGCCCAGCGCGAGACGCTCGCGCTCGCCTTCTACGGCGACCTCACGTACCCGGAGTTCGCCGAGCGCACGAACACGCCGCTCGGCACCGTCAAGAGCCGCGCCCTCCTGGGCATGCGCCGGCTCGCCACGTCGGCCGTCGCGGTCGACGCGCGCCCGAAGGTGGCCTCCTGATGGCCGACGGCCCGATCCTCGTCACCGGCGCCACCGGCTTCATCGGCGGGCGCCTGACGCGCCGCCTCGTCAGCGCCGGCCTGCCCGTGCGCGCGATGGTCCGCCGGGCCGACGCCGCAGTGGCGCCCGGCGCCGAGATCGTCGTGGGCGACCTCGGCGATCCCGCCTCGCTCGCCCGCGCCTGCGAGGGCGTCTCGGCCGTCATCTCCTGCGCCGCGATCACCGGCGAGAAGAAGGCACCCCCCGGCGGGTACGACCTGATCAACGCCGACGGCATCGCCGCCCTCGCCCAAGCGGCCACGGCCGCGGGCGCCGGACGCATGATCCACTTCGGCGGCATCGACAACGGCGGCTCGAAGCCGGGCCCGTACCTGGCGGGGCGCCGCCGCGGCGAGGAGGGCATCAAGGCCGCCGGTGTGCCGTGGACGATCCTCCAGCCGTCGGTGCAGTTCGGCCCGCGCTCGCCGTTCATCGGCGCCATGGCCGGGCTCGTCAAGGGCCCGATCGTGCCGGTGGCGGGCAACGGCCGCACGCGCATCCAGATGATCCACGTCGACGACGTGTGCCGCGCCGCGCAGGAGTGCCTGACGGGTGACTCCCGCCTGGGGCGCTACATCGAGCTCGGCGGCACCGAGGCGCTCGAGTACGACCGCGTCCTCGACATCATCGGCGGCGCGATGGGCAAGGCGAAGGTCCGCAAGATCCACGCTCCGCTGGCGATCGTGAAGGCGCAGGCGAAGCTCCTGCAGGTGCTGCCCAATCCGCCGGTCACGCCGGCCGCCGTCGAGCTCCTCGAGCGCGACAACGTGGCCGCGTCGCTGACGGGCGTGCAGGACGAGTTCGGCTTCATGCCCGTCGGCTTCGCCGAGCACGTCGCCTCGCACGGCCTCGAGCTGTAGATCGCGGATACTCCGGGCGTGGAGCTCGTCCTCGCCTCGACCTCGCCGCAGCGGCGGGCCATCCTGACCGCGCTCGGCGTCCCGTTCCGCGTCGAGGCGCCCGCCTACGACGAGGTGCCGCTGCCAGGAGCGCCGGAGGACGTGGTGCAGGAGCGCGCGCTCGGCAAGGCGCGCGCGGTGGCCGCCGGCACGACCGATCGGCCCGTGCTCGGCGTCGACACGGAGGTCGTGGTCGACGACGGCGCCGTGCTGGGCCAGCCCGCGGACGCGGCGTCGGCGCGTGCGATGCTCGCCGCGCTCGCCGGGCGCGAGCACCGCGTGCTGTCGGGCATCGCCCTGATCGGGGCGGAGGAACGCGTCGCGGTGGCCGAGACCCGCGTGCGCGTCGTCGCGCTCGACGACGACGAGCTCGACGCCTACGTGGCGCGTGGCGAATGGCGCGGACGCGCCGGCGGCTACGCGATCCAGGAGACCGGCGCGGCGCTCGTCGAGGGCATCGTCGGCGACTACGCGAACGTCGTCGGGCTGCCCGTCGCCCTGCTCGGGCGCCTGCTCGCCGCCGAGGGGATCAGCCTGGTGGCGGCGGGAGGGAATGCGCCGAGGACGTAGAATCCGCCTTCTGAAGCGGCAGCAGCTGCCGCAAGGGGGATTCCCATCGGCATCAGGAACTGGACGTTCGGACTCGGCAGCCGCGACATGGCGGTCGACCTCGGCACCGCGAACACGCTCGTCTACGTGCGTGGGCGCGGCATCGCGCTGTCCGAGCCGTCCGTGGTCGCGCTCGATCAGGTGACGCGCACCGTCCTCGCCGTGGGCATCGAGGCCAAGCGCATGCTCGGCCGCACGCCCGCGTCGATCACCGCCATCCGCCCGCTCAAGGACGGCGTCATCGCCGATTTCGAGGTGACGGAGGAGATGCTCCGCCACTTCATCCAGAAGGTGCACCAGAACCGCTGGGCGCACCCGCGCGTCGTCGTGTGCGTCCCGTCCGGCGTGACGGGCGTGGAGAAGCGCGCCGTGGAGGAGGCCGCGCTGTCGGCCGGCGCGCGCGTCGCGTACCTGATCGAGGAGCCGATGGCCGCCGCGATCGGCGCCGGGCTGCCCGTCTCGGAGCCGTCCGGCAACATGATCGTCGACATCGGCGGCGGCACGACCGAGGTCGCCGTCATCTCGCTCGGCGGCATCGTCGTGGCCCAGTCGATCCGCGTGGGCGGCGACGAGCTCGACGAGGCGATCGTCAAGTACGTGCAGCGCGCGCACAAGCTGCTGATCGGCACGCAGACCGCGGAGCAGGTGAAGATCGAAGTCGGCAGCGCGTATCCGCGCGCCGGCGAGGAGGAGACGGCCTGCGAGGTGCGCGGCCGCGACCTCGTGACGGGCCTGCCGAAGACGGTGCTGCTCGGCTCGACGGAGGTGCGCTCGGCGCTCGAGGAGCCGCTGATCGAGATCATCGGCGCGATCAAGTCGACGCTCGACCAGACGCCGCCGGAGCTCGCGGCCGACATCATGGACAAGGGCATCGTGCTGGCCGGCGGCGGCGCGCTGCTGACGCGCCTCGACGAGCGCGTGCGCGCCGAGACCCAGATCCCCGTGCAGATCGCCGAGTCGCCGCTCACGTGCGTGGCCGTCGGCTCGGGTCGATCGCTGGATGAGTTCGAGGTGCTGCAGCGCATGCACGCGAACATGACCTCGCGCGGCAAGCGCCGCCGCTAGACGCGCTGGCCTGGCCGTCGCCGGGCCTGTGCGAGACTCCGTTCCGCCATGTCGAACCCGAACGTCCCGACCCCGAACGCGTCCGACAGCCGGCCGTTGGCGGCGGGGATCGCGGGCGCCTCCGGGTACGCCGGCCAGGAGCTGGTGCGCATCCTCGACGCGCACCCGGCGATCCGCCCGGCCGCCCTGCAGGCGCGCAGCGAGCCGTTCGACCCGATCGACGCCGACGCGCTGGCCGCCTGCGACATCGTCTTCCTCGCGCTCCCGCACGGCGAGTCGCGCGAGCTCGGCGAGCGCCTGCTCGAGCTCGGCACGCAGGTCGTCGATCTCGGCTCGGACTTCCGCGTCGACGGCTGGGCCTACGGGCTGCCCGAGCTGCACCGCGAGGATCTGCGCGTCGCGCGGTCCGTCGCCAATCCGGGGTGCTACGCCACGGCGGCGATCCTCGGCGTGGCGCCGCTCGCCGCCGCGGGGCTGATCGACGGACCCGTGCACCTCGACGGCAAGTCGGGCGTCACCGGCGCCGGCCGCACGCCGACGGAGAAGACGCACCTGCCGGAGCTCTACAACGGCGTCACGCCGTACTCCGTCACCGGCCATCGCCACCTCGCGGAGATCGAGCAGGAGCTCGGCGTGCTCGCCGGCTCGCCGCAGCCGGCGACGTTCGTGCCGCACCTCCTGCCGACGAGCCGGGGGCTGCTCGTGACCGCGCACGTCCGCGTCGTCGGCGCGCTCGACCAGGCCGATCTCGACGACCTCTACCGCCAGCGCTACGACGACGAGCCGTTCGTCCGCCTCGGCGACGTGCCGGCGCCGCAGCGGCTGGCGGGCTCCAACGTCTGCTGGATCAACGGCTGGGTCGACGACCGCACGGGCACCGTGCTGATCGCGTCGGCGCTCGACAACCTCGTCAAGGGCGCAGCCGGGCAGGCGATCCAGAACGCCAACATCATGCTGGGGCTCGACGAGGTCGCCGGGCTGACGGCGCAGGGACTGTGGCCGTAGGGGTCCTGCATCCCCGCGGCTTCCGCGCGGCGGGCGTGACCGCCGGCATCAAGGCCTCCGGGCGCCCCGACATCGCGATCGTCGCCGCCGAGCGCGCAGTGCCCGCCGCGGCCGTCTTCACCCGCAGCGCCACCGCCGCGCCGCCGGTCGTCGTCTCGCGGGCGCACATCGGGGGCGGCGCGGTGCGCGCCATCGTCGTGCAGAGCGGCAACGCCAACGCCGCCACCGGCACACGGGGCATGCGCGATGCCGAGCGGATGGTGGCGCTCGTCGCCGAGGGCCTCGGCTGCACCGCCGCGGAGGTCCTCGTCGCGTCGACCGGCGTGATCGGCGTCCCGCTGCCGATGGAACGCGTCGAGCCGGGCATCGCGGCCGCGCTCGCGGCGCTGTCCGAGGCCGGCGGCGTCGACGCCGCCGAGGCGATCACGACCACCGACGCCGCGCCGAAGCTCGCCGAGCGCACGGTGCGGACGGACCTCGGCGAGATTCGCGTGGGCGGCATCGCCAAGGGCGCGGGCATGATCCGTCCCGACCTCGGCACGATGATCGCCGTCGTCACCACGGATGCGCCGCTCGACGCCGGCGCGGCCGACCGGCTGCTGCGCGGGGCGGTCGACGTCACCTTCAACTGCATCACGGTCGATGGCTGCACCTCGACCTCCGACACGGTCGCGCTCCTGGCGAGCGGGGCGGTGGAGGGGACGCTCGGGCCCGACGACGAGACGGTGGTCGGCGATGCCATTCGCGCGGTGTGCGAGGACCTGGCCCTGCAGATCGTCCGCGACGGCGAGGGCGCCCACCGCATCGCGCGCTGGGCGATCACCGGCGCCGAGGACGACCGCGCGGCCAAGGCGATCGCGTATGCCGTCGGCGAGGCGCAGCTCGTACGCTGCGCGCTCAACGGCGGCGATCCCAACTGGGGGCGGATCATCGCGGCGCTCGGGGTGGCCGGCGAGCGCGTGGATCCCGAGCGCATTGCGATCTCGATCGGCGGGCATCTGCTGTGCCGCGACGGCGCGGCCGTCGAGGGCGTCGAGCAGGCGCTCGTCGATGCGGCCGCCGCGGAGAGCACCGTGGAGATCGCCATCGACCTGGGCGTGGGCGACGGCAGTGCCGTCGTCTGGGCGTCGGACCTCTCGAAGCTCTACGTCGAGCTGAACGCGGAGTACACG
>JBPCSR010000021.1:0-7284 GCA_051006935.1 Gaiellales bacterium | reverse complement strand
GCCGACCGCGCGTGGCTGAAGGGCGGCCCGCGCCGCGTGCTCGACCACACCGGCGCGCCCGAGCAGGGCTGGCTGAACGCCGGCCAGAAGCTCAACACCGCGGTCACGATGGGCCTCCTGGTCGTGCTCGCCTTCACCGGGATCCTGCTGTGGCTGGGCGAGCGCAACACGACGTACCGCTTCGCCGGCACCGTCGACGTGCACGACCTCGCGACGATCCTGATCGTCGCGCTGGTGTGCGGCCATCTCTACCTGTCGCTGGTCCACCGCGCGACACGCGCGTCGCTACCCGGCATGACGACGGGTCGGGTCGACCGCGAGTGGGCGCGCGCGCACCACGCGCGCTGGGTGCGCGAGTCGGAGGCACCGCCGTCCGACTTGCAATCCTGACTGCACAGTCAGTACGCTTTCCCCCACGCGGCGATCGTCGCCGCACCCCGGAGGAGCGCCGATGATCGACTGCGACGTCCACGTCCAGATCTCCCACCCCGAGGAGATCCTCAAGTTCATCGACGAGGCGGAGCGCGAGTGGTACCGCAACCAGTCGTACCTGCTCGGACTGCCCGGCTACCCGTGGGCGAACCCTTCGACCTGGTACCGCCAGGACCTCGCCGTCGACGAGAACGGCGTGCCCGGCGGCACCGCTGAGACCGTCGCCAAGGAGGTGCTCGACGACCAGGGCGCCGCGCTCGGCATCCTCACCTCCGACGACGCGCTCAGCGTGGGCCTGATGGAGAACGCGTACCGCGCCGCCGCGCTCGCGCGGGCGCACAACGACTGGCTGCGCGAGGACTGGTTCCCGAAGGACGAGCGCTTCCGCGGCTCGATCATGGTGCCGACGCAGGACCCGGTCGCCGCTGTCGCCGAGATCGAGCGCTGCGCGACCGACCGCCGCTTCGTGCAGGTCCTGCTGTCGGGCGGCAGCGAGCGCCCCTACGGCGACCCGCGCTACCTCCCCATCCTCGAGGCCGCTGCGGCCAACGGCCTCGCCGTCGCGATCCACTCCGGCATGGAGGGCATGGGCCTGGCCAACCAGCCGAGCGGCGCCGGCGCGCCCACGTTCTACATCGAGTGGCACACGATCGGCTCGGCCTGCTCGATCCAGGCGCATCTCATCTCGCTGCTCACGCACGGCACCTTCCGCCGGATCCCCGACCTGAAGGTGCTGCTGATCGAAGGCGGCGTCGCGTGGCTGCCCGGCATGCTCTGGCGCCACGACACCAACTGGCGCGGCCTGCGCGAAGACACGCCGTGGCTCGACGAGCCGCCGAGCGAGACGATGAAGCGCCACATCCGCTTCGCCACGCAGCCGCTCGAGCACACCGACGGCAACGACGAGCTGCTGTGGCAGATGCTCGCCGCCGTCGGCGCGCCCGACATCCTCTGCTACTCGTCGGACTACCCGCACTGGGACGGCGACGAGCCGAAGTGGCTCGCCAACCGCCTGCCGGCGGAGTGGCGCCAGGCGGTCATGCACGACAACGCGGTCGCGTTCTACGGGAGCCGTCTCGACCTACCGGTGGCGCGATGAGCGAATGGCACGACGTCGCCGCCGAGGCCGACGTGACGCCGGGCGCGCCGGCGATCGCCCGCATCGAGGGCCGTGAGATCGGCGTGATGCGCGATCCGCGCACGAACGCGCTGATCGCCATCCGCAACCGCTGCCCCCACTCCGGCGCCAAGCTCTGCCTCGGCACCGTGGAGCAGCGGATCGAAGGCGATCGCACCGGTGACTACCACTGGGTCGACCGCTCCGTCGTCGTGTGCCCGTGGCACGGCTGGGAATTCGACACCGCCACGGGCGAGTGCCCCGAGGACGAGGCCTACCGCGTCGCCGTCTACCCCGTGCGCGTCGAGGGCGGCCGCGTCCTCGTGCAGGCCTAGGCGCCGGGCGGCCGGATCTTGAACTCGGCACAGCAAGTATCCTCCCGCCGATGACGACGCTGCGTTCGACGCCGGCCTGGCAGGCCCTCGAAGCCCACCACGCGGAGATCGCGGCCACGCAGCTGCGGGAGCTGTTCTCCGCCGACCCGGCGCGCGGCGAGACGCTCACCGCGGAGGGCGCCGGCCTCTATCTCGACTACTCGAAGAACCGCGTCACGGCCGAGACGCTGCGCCTGCTGGTGCAGCTGGCCGAAGAGCGCGACCTCGCCGGCCACCGCGACGCCATGTTGACGGGGCGGCACATCAACGTCTCCGAGGACCGCGCCGTCCTGCACACCGCGCTGCGCCTGCCGCGCGACGCCGAGCTCGTCGTGGACGGCCAGGACGTCGTCGCCGACGTCCACGCCGTGCTCGACCGCATGGGCGCGTTCGCGGACCAGATCCGCTCGGGCGCGTGGAAGGGCTTCACCGGCAAGCGCATCCGCAACGTCGTCAACATCGGCATCGGCGGCTCCGACCTCGGCCCCGTGATGGCCTATGAGGCGCTGCGCTTCTACAGCGATCGCTCGCTGACGATGCGCTTCGTGTCGAACGTCGACTCGACCGACTTCGTCGAGGCGACGCGCGACCTCGATCCCGCCGAGACGCTGTTCATCATCTCGTCGAAGACGTTCGGCACGCTCGAGACGATGACGAACGCGCACTCGGCGCGCGCGTGGACCCTCGCGGCGCTGAAGGACGATGCCGCGATCGCGCGCCACTTCGTCGCCGTCTCGACGAACGCGGAGCGCGTCGAGGCGTTCGGCATCGACACGGCCAACATGTTCGGCTTCTGGGACTGGGTCGGCGGCCGCTACTCGATGGACTCGGCGATCGGGCTGTCGACGATGATCGCGATCGGCCCGCAGCAGTACTGCGAGCAGCTGGCCGGCTTCCACGCGATGGACGAGCACTTCCGCACCGCGCCGCTCGACCGCAACCTGCCCGTGCTGATGGGCCTGCTCGTCGTCTGGTACCGCGACTTCTTCGGCGCGCAGACGATCGGCGTGATGCCGTACGAGCAGTACCTCAAGCGCTTCCCCGCGTACCTCCAGCAGCTGACGATGGAGTCGAACGGCAAGCACGTCACGCTCGACGGCACGCGAGTCGACTACGACACGGGCCCCGTCTTCTGGGGCGAGCCGGGCACGAACGGCCAGCACTCGTTCTACCAGCTGATCCACCAGGGGACGATGCTGATCCCCGTCGATCTGATCGGCTTCGCACGCACGCTCAACCCGCTCGGCGAGCACCACGACATCCTGATGAGCAACGTCTTCGCGCAGGCCGAGGCGCTCGCCTTCGGCAAGACGGAGGACGAGGTCCGCGCCGAGGGCACGCCGGAGCACGTGGTTCCCCATCGCGTGATGGAGGGCAACCGCCCGACGAACGTCCTGCTCGCCGAGGAGCTCACGCCGTACCGCCTCGGCACGTTGATCGCCCTCTACGAGCACAGCGTCTTCACGCAAGGCGTGATCTGGGGCATCGACTCGTTCGACCAGTGGGGCGTCGAGCTCGGCAAGGCGCTCGCCGTGAAGATCATCCCGGAGCTCGAGAACGCGGACGAGCCCGACCTGCAGCACGATTCCTCGACCAACACGCTGATCCGGCGCTACCGCGCCATGAAGCGCATCTAGAAGCGGAGGCCCTGATGGCGACCGGAAACCCCATGCAGCTCGGCATGATCGGCCTCGGCCGGATGGGCGCGAACCTCGTGCGGCGCCTCATGCGCGACGGGCATACGTGCGTCGTCTACGACGTGAACGCCGGCGCCGTCAAGGCGCTCGAGGCGGAGGGCGCGACGGGCGCCGCGTCGATGGCCGACCTCGTGGCCAAGCTGGAGCGCCCGCGCAACGTCTGGATCATGGTGCCGGCCGGCCTCGTGCAGCAGATGGTCGACGAGCTGAAGGAGCTGCTCGAGGACGACGACACGCTGATCGACGGCGGCAACTCGTACTACCGCGACGACATCAAGCACGCCAAGGAGCTCGCGGCGAAGGGCATCCACTTCGTCGACTGCGGCACGTCGGGCGGCGTGTGGGGCCTCGAGCGGGGCTACAGCCTGATGATCGGCGGCGAGGACAAGGCGGTGCAGCGCCTCGACCCGATCTGGCGGACGATCGCGCCGGGCGAGGGCTCGGCCGAGCCGACGCCGGGCCGCAAGCCGGGCGGCACGGCGCAGGAGGGCTACCTCCACTGCGGCCCGAACGGCGCCGGCCACTTCGTGAAGATGGTCCACAACGGCGTCGAGTACGGGATGATGGCCGCGATCGCGGAGGGCCTGTCGATCATCCGGCACGCCGACGCGGGCAAGCACCAGCAGGAGATCGACGCGGAGACGACGCCGCTGCGCGACCCCGAGTACTACCAGTACGAGATCGACGTGGCCGAGGTCGCCGAGGTCTGGCGGCGCGGCTCGGTGGTCGGCTCGTGGCTGGTCGACCTGACGGCGAGCGCGCTGGCCAAGGACCCGAACCTCGACGCGTTCGACGGCCGCGTCTCCGACTCGGGCGAGGGCCGCTGGACGACGATCGCCGCGATCGAAGAGGGCGTCCCCGCCCCGGTCATCACGGCGTCCCTGCTCGAGCGCTTCGAGTCGCGCGGCCTCGGGCAGTTCGCCGGCAAGGTGCAGTCGGCGATGCGCAGCGAGTTCGGCGGGCACGCCGAGAAGAAGGACTGATGCAGCACGAGCTCGTCGTGCTGCCCGACGCGGCGGCGGTGTCGAAGGCGGCGGCGGAGCGCGTGGCGACTGCGGCGCGCGATGCGGTCGCGGCACGCGGCGTCTTCTCGCTCGCCGTCAGCGGCGGGCGCTCGCCGTGGGCGATGTTCGCCGACCTCGCGGAGCTCGACATGCCGTGGGAGGCCGTCGAGATCTACCAGGTCGACGAGCGCATCGCCCCGGAGGGCGATCCGCTGCGCAACCTCACGCACCTGCGCGAGAGCCTCGGCCCGCAGCTGCCCGTGCAGATCCACCCGATGCCGGTCGAGGATGCGGATCCGGAGGCGGGCGCCCGGGCCTACGCCGGCGACCTGCCCACCACGATCGACATGATCCACCTCGGCCTCGGCCCCGACGGCCACACGGCCTCGCTGGTCCCGGGCGATCCGATCCTCGACGTCGACGACCGTCTCATCGCGGTCACCGGCGGCGAGTACCAGGGCACGCACCGCATGTCGATGACGTACCCCGAGCTCGCCAAGACGCGCGGCCTGCTGTGGCTGATCACCGGCGAGGACAAGCGCGGGCCGCTCCAGCAGCTGCTCGCCGGCGACCCGTCGATCCCCGCCGGTCGCGTGACGGCGCCGACGTCGGTGATCCTCGCCGACGCGGCCGCCGCGGGCTGATCGAGCCTCAGCGATCGAACGTGTAGTCGATCGCCGTGCGGATCTCCGCCAGCGCCTGCGGTTCGAGCCGGGCGACGAAGGATCCGAGCCGCTCCACGTCGACCACCCGAATCTGCTCGATCAGCACCCTGGTCGACTCGCCGGCGATGTCGACGAGTGCACGGTGGGGAGCCGGATGGGCCTGTGTGGAGGCGGGCGCCACGAGCACCGTGCTCAGATGAAGGCGGCCGGACTGCACGACCACCCCGATTCGCGCTCCACGCTGCTCTCTGCCGAGCGCCCCGCGATGCGCAGGCAGGCGGTAGCAGTCGCCCGACATCACGCGTCGTCGACCGTACGCTCGCTCCGGGCCCGGACGATCGGCACCACGCCGTCATGGTGCGAGAGAAGGAACCGCTCCCACAACTCGGTATCGTCGGGCTCCGCCCATGCGTCAAGGTGATCCGCAAGGGCGTGACGGTCGGAACTCCCGCCGTGGGCACGCGTCCGAAGCGCCCTTCGGACGACATCAGACGGATTCTCGCCGCGGGCCCGCAGCTCGGCCACCGCAGCCGCCGTCTCGTCGTCGAGGCGGATGTGCATCGATCGATCCATGGCCATGATCGTATGGAGGGATGACGCAGCGAAGGCGCGCGGGAGTGCGCGGCTTCGGGGCGCTCGTCAGAGGAGCGCCCCCGGATTCCCACTCGGGTCCCTCGCGCCCATCCTACTGACGCGCAGGCGCGGCCGCTACCGTGTCGGCATGGACCAGGACACGGAGAAGCGCGTCGCGGCCGAGGCGGCGGCGCTGCTCGTCGAGGACGGCATGCGCGTCGGGCTCGGAACCGGCTCCACCGTGGCGTTCCTGCTGCCGGCGATCGCCGCGCGCGGCCTGTCGGTCACGTGCGTCGCGACGTCCGTCGCCACCGAGGAGGCGGCGCGCGCGCTGGGCCTCACGGTCGTCGACGCCGCCGAGATCGACCACCTCGACCTCGCGATCGACGGGGCCGACCAGATCGCGCCGGACTGGTGGATCGCCAAGGGCGGCGGCGCGGCGCATACGCGCGAGAAGGTCGTCGCCTCGATGGCGGACCGCTTCGTGGTGATCGCCGATTCGTCGAAGGTCGTCGACGGCCTGCGCGCGCCGATCCCGCTGGAGCTCCTCCACTTCGGCCTCGCCAACACGCTTCGGCTGCTCGCGGACGTCACGCTGCGCGGCGTCGCCGACAGCCCCGACGGCAACGTCATCGCCGACTACCAGGGCGACGCGAGCGACCCGGCCAACCTCGCAGCCTGGCTCGGCAGCGTGCCGGGCGTCGTCGAGCACGGCCTGGTCCCGCCGTCGATGACGAGCGAGATCCTCGTCGGCCGCGGCGACGCGGTCGAGCGCCTGACGCGCGCGCTCTAGCCGCCGAGCCGGGGGCCGCGCTCGTCGTGCTCGAGCTCGAAGGCGCCTGAGCGATCCTCCATCTGCACGTCGAAGTCGGCCACGACGCCGGCGATCGTCGCGTAGAGGCCGACGACGAGGTGGAGCTCCACCAGCTCGCGCAGGCCGAACGCCTCGCGCAGCGCGTCGAAGACGTGGTCCTCGCTGCGCCGGTGCGCGAGGATGTGCGGCACCGCCTCGAGCAGCAGCCGGTCGGCGGCCGGGAAGTCGGCCAGCTCGAGCCGCCCCACGTCGATCGCGTTGAGCTCCTCCTCGGTGATGCCGACCATGCGCGCCACCTCGACGTGGTGCATCCACTCGTAGGCCGAGCCGACGAGCCGCGCGGTGCGCAGGATCGCGAGCTCGCGCTGGCGCTGGTCGAGCACGGCGTCGTTCCAGAGGCTCGCGGTCAGCTCCATCAGCGGCGGGAAGGCGGCGTCGGCGTGCGCGAGCGCGCGGAACACGTTGTTCTGCGGCAGCGCCGCAAGCGCCTCGCGCGTCTGCGGCGAGAGACCGCTCAGATCGGGGTCGGGACTGCGCGTCATCGGTGCGGGCATGGTCGCAGACACTCCGCGCATGGCGCTCGAGGCAGACGCGATTCCTTACCGATC
>JBPCSR010000020.1:0-7775 GCA_051006935.1 Gaiellales bacterium | reverse complement strand
CCTGTGCCATGGAACCAGTGCCTCCGGTGGTCGTGTGCGGGAAGACTACGCGGCCGCGAGCCGGCCGACGAGCAGCTGCCCGTCGATCGACCCGAGCAGCGGATCGACGGCGTGCTCGGGGTGCGGCATCAGGCCGCACACGTTGCCCGCCGCGTTCGTGATGCACGCGATGCGGTCGGTGGCGCCGTTGACGTCCTCGCTGTAGCGCAGCAGGATCTGCCCGTTGGCCTCGAGCTCGGCGAGCCCCTCGGCGGGGTGGTACCAGGCGCCGTCGCCGTGCTTCATCGGTACGGTGATCGTGTCGCCGACCGCGCGATCGCCCAGCCAGGGCGACGCGGCCTGGACGACCAGGTCGACGTCGCGGCAGATGAAGCGCTGCCCGTGGTTCGGCGTGAGGACGCCGGGCAGGAGATCGGCCTCGCAGAGGATCTGGAAGCCGTTGCAGATGCCGAGCACCGGGCCGCCGGCGGCGGCGAACTCGGCGACGGCGGCCATGATCGGCGCGAAGCGCGCGAGCGCGCCGCAGCGCAGGTGGTCGCCGTACGAGAACCCGCCGGGCAGCAGGACCGCGTCGACGCCCTTGAGGTCGGCGTCGCCGTGCCACAGCGCGACGGGCGTGCCCCCGACCGTCGCGACCGCGCGCAGCGCGTCGCGATCGGCGAGCGAGCCGAGGAACGTGATCACGCCGACCTTAGCCAACGACGACCTCGAAGCCCTCGATCAGGTCGTTCGACAGCACCTTCGCCGCGGCCTCCTCGCCGATGCGTCGGGCCTCGGCCGCGTCGTCGGTGTCGACGTCGAGGTCGAAGATCTTGCCCGCGTGCACGGCGGACACGCCGTAGCCGAGGCCGTTGAGCGAGCGCCCGATGGCCTCGCCCTGCGGATCGCGGATGCCCTGCTTGGGCCGAACGAGGACGGTGACTCTCACCGCTCCACCTCCATCTTGTCCAGGTAGTCGTCGAAGCTCGAATCCGTCAGCGCCTCGTAGGCCTCGCGGTAGCGGTCGGCCGTGCCGCGCACGACGTCGGCGGGCAGCTCGGGGCCGGGCGCGGTCTTGTCCCAGTCGAGCGTCTCGAGGTAGTCGCGCACGTACTGCTTGTCGTACGAGGGCGGCGAGATGCCGGTGCGGTACCCGTCGACGGGCCACCAGCGCGACGAGTCGGGCGTCATCACCTCGTCGCCGAGGACGAGGCGGCCGTCGGCGTCGTAGCCGAACTCGAACTTCGTGTCGGCGAGGATGATCCCCCGCTCGCGCGCGTGCGCCGCGGCGTGCTCGTAGAGCGCGATCGAGGCGGCCTCGACGGCGGCCAGCTCCTCGGTGCCGACGAGGCCGCGCGCGGCCTCGACGGTGATGTTCTCGTCGTGGTCGCCCATCTCGGCCTTCGTGGCGGGCGTGAAGATCGGCGTCGGGAGCTGCGCGGCCTCCTCGAGCCCGGCGCGCAGCTCGTGCCCGGAGACGGCGCCCGTCGCCCGGTAGTCCTTCCAGCCCGAGCCGGCGAGATAGCCGCGCACCACGCATTCGATCGGCAGCATCGTGAGCCGTTCGCAGAGCATCGCGCGCCCGCGCAGCTCGGGGGCGGACGCCTCGTCGGGCAGCTCGCCCGGCCACGCCCCGCGCAGGTGGTTGGGCACGATCCCCCGGGTGCGGTCCAGCCAGAACAGCGTCATGCCCGTCAGCACGCGCCCCTTGTCGGGAATCGGGTTGGGCATGATCACGTCGAAGGCGCTGATGCGGTCGCTCGCCACGAGCAGAAGCCCGTCGGAGCCGAGGTCGTAGAGCTCGCGGACCTTGCCGCGCCCGATCAGGTAGCGCTCGAGGCCGGCGGTCATGCGCCGAGCCTGCCGAACGGGATCTCCGTCGACGCGAGCACCTCGTCGAGCGAGAACGCCCGGTCGATCACCGCCGCGTCGAGCTGCTGGGCGTCGGGATCGGCGAGCACGAGGTCGCGCAGGTGCTCGCCCGTCTCCCACGCCTGCAGCGCGTTGCGCTGGACCACCTCGTATGCCGCCTCGCGCGTGAGGCCGGCCTCGACGAGCGCGAGCAGCACGCGGCCGGAGAACGGCAGACCCTGCGAGGCGTCGAGGTTCTGCCGCATGCGGTCGGCGCGCACCACGAGCCCCTCCATCACCCACGTGAACTTCGCGAGCATGTAGTCGAGCAGGATCGAGGAGTCGGCGAGCACGACGCGCTCGGCCGACGAGTGCGAGATGTCGCGCTCGTGCCAGAGCGGCATGTCCTCCAGGCCGACGACCGCGTTGCCGCGTAGCACGCGCGCGAGGCCCGAGATGCGCTCGCAGGTGATCGGGTTCTTCTTGTGCGGCATCGCGGACGAGCCCTTCTGCCCCTTGCCGAACGGCTCCTCGGTCTCACGCACCTCGCTGCGCTGCAGATGCCGCAGCTCGGTGGCGAAGCGGTCGAGCGACGAGCCGGCGATCGCGATCGCCGAGAGGTAGGCGGCGTGGCGATCGCGGCAGACGACCTGCGTGGAGGCCGGCTCGACGCCGAGGCCGAGCGCGGCGAGCACCTGCTCCTCGATGCGCGGGTCGATGTTGCCGTACGCGCCGACGGCGCCCGACAGCTTGCCGACGGAGACGCCGTCGACGGCCTCGGCCAGGCGCGCGTGCGCGCGCTCGAGCTCGAAGACCCAGCCGAGCAGCTTGAGGCCGAACGTCGTGGGCTCGGCGTGGACGCCGTGGGTGCGGCCCATGCAGGGCGTGGCGCGGTGCTCGAGCGCACGGGCGAGGACGGCGGCGCGCGCCTCCTCGAGGCCCTGCAGCAGGATCGCGCCGGCGTCGCGGAGCTGGAGCGCGAGCCCGGTGTCGACGACGTCGCTCGAGGTGAGCCCGTAGTGGAACCAGCGCGCGGGCGGCCCGACCTGCTCCGCGATCGTCTCGGTGAAGGCGATCACGTCGTGATGGGTGCGCTCCTCGATCTCCTTCGCGCGCGCCACGTCGACCGCGGCCTTGGCGCGGATCGCCGCCGCGTCCTCGGCGGGCACCACGCCGAGCGCCACGTGGGCGTCGGTCGCCGCCAGCTCGACCTCGAGCCATGCGCCGAGGCGGCGCTCGTCCGTCCAGACGGCGCCCATCCCAGGTCGCGTGTAGCGGGCGATCACTCCCACCAGCCTAGTCAGGGAGCCGGATGGCGGCTACAGGCTGCCGCGCGGCCGCACCCACTCGGTGGGCTGGCCGGTGACCGCGGCGATGCGGTCGTAGTCCTCGTCGTAGTGGAGGACGGGGATGCCCGTGACCTCGGCCGCGGCGGCGATCAGCAGATCGGCGTGCTGCACCTGGCGCTGGTGCATGCCGCCTTGCGCGGCGAGCAGTTCGTAGACGTCCACGGCCCGACGCCAGACGCGCTCGTCCGTCGGGATCACGATCAGGCCCTCCAGCGTGGAGCGGATCTCGGCGAACTCCACCAGGCTGCGCGCGGAGTGCAGCATCTCGAGGAACACCGGCCGGCACGTGGCGAGATGGTCGTGCTCCGTCAGCTCCCGCAGCACGCCGCGGACGGCGGGCACGCGCGTCGCCCATGTCCACACCGACGTATCGACCATCGCGATCACGGGAAGCGCGGCTGCCGGATCTCGCGCAGCTTCTCCGGCGTCAGATCGAGGTCGCGCTCGACGAGGCGGCGGCGCTTCATCAGCCGCACGGTCTCGTCGAGGCTGCGGTTGATCGCCTCCGTGATCGAGTCGGTGTCGAGGTACGTGAACGCCTCCTGCAGGTGCTCCTCATCGACGTTCAGCGTCACGCGCCTGGTGGCTCGTCGTGGTTCGGTCATCGCCATCGCCTCCTGATCGTGGGCGACCGCCGCGCACGCGGGGCACGCAGACGCGCGCAGGCCCCACACGGTCGTATGAACAGATCATACGGATCTGTTCATACGAGTGGCGGAACGCGGCGTCAGCCCTGCGCGTCGGAGCCGATGTCGCGCCGCACCTGCATGCCGTCGAAGGCGATGCCGTCGGCGGCGGCGTAGGCCGCCGCGATCGCCGCGTCGCGGTCGGCCCCGCGCGCGGTGACGGCGAGCACGCGTCCGCCCGCCGTGACCAGCCGGCCGTCGGCGAGCGCGGTGCCCGCGTGGAAGACGGCGACGTCGCGCTGGTTGCCCGCCTCGGCGACGCCGCCGATCGGCACGCCCGACTCGGACGACGCCGGATACCCGCGCGAGGCGAGGACGACGGTCACCGCCGAGCCGGGGATCGTGCGCAGCGTCCCGTCCGCAAGCGAGCCGTCGGCGCAGGCGAGCAGGAACGGCAGCACGTCCTCGCCGAGCCGCGGCAGCACCGCCTCGGTCTCGGGGTCGCCGAAGCGCACGTTGAACTCAAGCACGCGCGGGCCGGTCGCCGTCAGCATCAGCCCCGCGTAGAGACAGCCGGAGAACGGGGTGCCGCGGCGCTGCAGCTCACGCAGGATCGGCCGGTGGACCGTCTCCACGATGCGCTGCGCCTCCTCGTCGGAGACGCCCGGCGCGGGCGAGATCGCGCCCATGCCGCCGGTGTTCGGTCCGGTGCCGCCCTCGCCGATGCGCTTGTAGTCGCGTGCGCTCGGCAGCGGCACCGCCGCGTCGCCGTCGCAGAGGGCGAGCACGGACAGCTCGGGGCCCTCCATGCGCTCCTCGATCACCAGCGTCGCGCCGGCCTCGCCGAGCGCGCCCGCGAGCAGCTCGTCGGCCGCCCGCTCGGCCTGGCCCGCGTCGTCGCAGACGATCACGCCCTTGCCCGCGGCGAGCCCGTCGGCCTTGACCACGCAGCGGCCGCCCAGCTCGGCGATCGCCGCCCGGGCCCCGTCGGCCGTGGTGACCGTGAACGCCCTGGCCGTGTCGACGCCCGCGGCCTGGAGCAGCTCCTTCGTGAAGGCCTTCGAGCCCTCGACGCGCGCGGCCGCGGCGCTCGGGCCGAAGACGGCGATGCCCGCCTCGCGCAGGCGGTCGGCGAGGCCGAGCACGAGCGGCACCTCGGGGCCGACCACGACGAGGTCGACCCGCAGCTCGCGCGCGAGCGCGACCTGGCCGTCGACGTCGTCGGACGCGACCGTGTGGCAGCGGCCGATCAGCGCGATGCCGGGATTGCCCGGCGCGGCGTGGACCTCCAGGCAGAGCGGGCTCGCGGCAATCGCGGCGGCGAGCGCGTGCTCGCGCCCGCCCGAGCCGACGACGAGGACCCTCACCGAGCGCTCCGCGCCACGGCCTCCATGCCGTGCGGCGCGAGGACCTGGTCGCGCCGCACGCCGACGCCGACCAGCGTGACCGGGATACCGAGCTGCTCGGCGACCCAGTCGACGTAGTCGCGCGCCGCCTGCGGCAGCTGGTCCCACTCCGTCGCATCGGAGATGTCGGCGCCCCAGCCGGGGCGCTCCTCCCACACCGGCTCGGCGTGGTGGAAGTCGGACTGGTGCGCGGGGAACTCCTCGGTGACCGTGCCGTCGGGCAGGCGGTAGGCCACGCAGACGGGGATCGTCGGGAACTCGCTGAGCACGTCGAGCTTCGTCAGCACGAGCTCCGTCATGCCGTTGAGGCGCACGGCGTAGCGCAGGCCGACGAGGTCGAGCCAGCCGCAGCGGCGCTCGCGCCCCGTCGTGGTGCCGAACTCGGCGCCGATGTCGCGGATGCGCGCGCCGCGCTCGGGGTCGGCCTCGCTCGGGAACGGCCCGGCGCCGACGCGCGTGAGGTACGCCTTGGCGATGCCGAGCACGCTGTCGATCTTCGTCGGTCCGACGCCGGTGCCCGTGCAGGCGCCGCCCGCGATCGGGTTCGACGAGGTGACGAACGGGTACGTGCCGTTGTCGAGGTCGAGCAGCGTGCCCTGGGCCCCCTCGAACAGCACGCGCCGGCCGCTCTTCAGCGCCTCGTCGATCAGGAGCGACGTGTCGGCGGCGTACGGCTTGAGGCGGTCGGCCAGCGGCGCCAGCTCCTCGACGACCTTGTTCGGGTAGAGCGGCCCCTGGTCGCGGCCGCGCAGGATCTCGCGGTTGCGGACGGCGAGCGCCGCGGCGACCTTCTTCTGGAGGATGCCGAGATCGAACAGGTCCTGCACGCGGATGCCGACGCGCGACGCCTTGTCGGCGTAGGCCGGGCCGATGCCGCGGCGCGTCGTGCCGATCTGCAGCGAGCCGAGGCGCACCTCGCTCTGCTGGTCGAGCAGGCGGTGCCACGGCATGATCACGTGCGCGTTCATGGAGATGCGCAGGCCCGCCGTCGAGCGGCCGCGGGCCTCGAGGGCGTCGAGCTCGCCGACCAGCACCTCGGGGTCGATCACGACGCCGTTGCCGAGGACGCAGATCTTGTCGGGCTCGAGGATGCCGCTGGGCAGCAGGTGGAACTTGAACGTCTCGTCGCCGTGCACGACCGTGTGGCCGGCGTTGTTGCCGCCCTGGTAGCGCGCCACGATCTCGAAGCGCTCGGCGAGCAGGTCGACGATCTTGCCCTTGCCCTCGTCGCCCCACTGGGCGCCGATCACGACCGCGCCGCTCATCTAGACCTCTCCCCGCGCCAGGTCGGCGAACGTCGTGTAGTGCGGCATGAACGCGAGGTCGACCGTGCCGACGGCGCCGTTGCGGTGCTTGGCCACGATCAGCTCGGCGGTGCCGGGCTTCTCGGACGTCTCCTTGTTGTAGTAGTCGTCGCGGTAGATGAACATCACGACGTCGGCGTCCTGCTCGATGCTGCCGCTCTCGCGGAGGTCGGACAGGAGCGGCCGCTTGTCGGTGCGCGACTCGACCGCGCGCGACAGCTGCGAGAGCGCGATCACGGGCACGTCGAGGTCGCGGGCGAGCACCTTCAGCTGGCGCGAGATCTGGCTGATCTCCTGCACGCGGTTCTCCTCGTTCGATCCCGAGCTCATGAGCTGCAGATAGTCAACCAGCACGAGTCCGAGGTTCGGCTCCTTCATCTTCAGCCGGCGCGCCTTGGAGCGGATCTCCATCAGGTTGATGCCCGCCGTGTCGTCCACGTAGATCGGCGCATTCGACAGGCGGTTGCAGGCGTCCTGGATCCGCGTCCAGTCCTCGTCGCGCACGTCGCCGCTGCGCATGCGCGTCGAGTCGACCTTGGCCTCGGTGGCGATGAAGCGCTGGGCGATCTCGTTGCGCGACATCTCGAGGCTGAAGATCACGACCGGCGTCTGCGCGTGCACGCCGAGATGGCGCGCGATGCCGAGCGCGAGCGACGTCTTGCCCATCGCGGGGCGCGCGGCGAGGATGATCAGGTTCGAGTCCTGGAAGCCCGACGTGATCTTGTCGAGGTCGCGCAGGCCCGACGGGGCGCCCGTCAGCCCGCGGTGCTCGGCGGCGGCGGAGATGCGCTCCACCTCGTCGCCGAGCAGGCCGCCGATCGGGATCAGCTCGCTCGTGGTGCGCGACTGGGCGACGTCGAAGATCGCCGACTCGGCGCGGTCGAGGATGTCGCGGACGTCGCCCTGGCGGCCGTAGCCCAGCTCGGCGATCTCGAGCCCCGCGGCGGCCACGCGGCGCAGGAGCGCGAGGTCGCGGACGATCTGCGCGTGGCTGCGCGCGTTGGCGGCGACGGTGACGCTCGACGACAGGCCGAAGATGAAGCCGCGGCCGCCGACGTCCTCGAGCGCGCTCATGCGCTCGAGCTCGTCGGAGACGGTGACGGCGTCGATCGGCTCGCTGCGCGCGAGCAGCGCGAGGATCGCGCGGTAGACGGTGCCGTGCGCCTCGCGGTAGAAGTCGCCCGGGTCGGCGATGATCTCGGAGACCGTCAGGACGGCCTGCTCGTTGATCATCATCGCGCCGAGGACGGCCTCCTCGGC
>JBPCSR010000019.1:0-6920 GCA_051006935.1 Gaiellales bacterium | reverse complement strand
CACCATCGCCTGGTAGTCGCCGACCTTCGTGTCGAGCAGGTGGCGCATGCGCATCTGGCCGCCGGCCGCCACGCCGACGTCGGCGGAGGTGCCGCCGATGTCGAGCGTGATGACGCTATCGTAGCCGGCCATCTTGCCCGCCCAGATGCCGCCGATCAGGCCGGCGACGGGGCCGGACATCAGCAGGTTGACGGGGCGGCGCGAGGCGGCCTCGACGGTCGCCATGCCGCCCGACGACTGCATCAGCTGGACGCCGTGCTTGAAGCCCGCGTCCTTCATCGCCGTCGCGAAGCGGTCGAGGTACGTCGACACCTTCGGGCCGACGAACGCGTTCAGGGCGACGGTTGAGAAGCGCTCGTACTCGCGGTACAGCGGGATCACGTCGCTCGAGATCGACTGGTACGCCTCGGGGAACTCCTCCGAGATGATCTCGGCGACGCGCTGCTCGTGCGCGCCGTTGAGGTAGGAGTGGAGGAAGCAGACGGCGACGGCCTCGACGCCGGCCTCCTTCAGCAGGCGCACCTCGCGGCGGACGGCGTCCTCGTCGAGCGGGGTGACGATCTCGCCGTGCGGCGCGGTCACGCGCTCGGCGACGACGCGGCGGTGGCGGCGCTTGACGAGCGGGCGCGCCTGCCACGGCAGGTCCTGCTGGATCGAGAAGTTGAGCGGCTTCTTGTGGCGCGCGATGTGGAGGATGTCGCGGAAGCCCTCCGTCGTGATCATGCCGACCTCCGCGCCCTGGTGGGTGAGCGCGATGTTGGTCGCGACGGTCGTGCCGTGCAGCAGGTTGTCGATCTCCGACACCTGCACGCCGCCCTTCTCGCAGAGGCGGGTGATGCCCTCGACCACGCCGCGGGACGGGTCGTCGGGGGTGGACGGGACCTTGTCGACGGTGATCCGGCCGCCTTCCTCGTCGACGAGGATCAGGTCGGTGAAGGTGCCGCCGACGTCTACTCCGATGCGCTTCACGTGGGTTATCTCCTGCGTCCCGCTGCTCGTACGGCAGCTCTTGGCAGGTGAGCATACAGTGTATACACTAGAATGCAAGTGATCGCCTCCGACCGCAGCCGTGTACGATCGATGGTGATGAGCGCCAAGGCCGAGACCACCCGCGCAGGTGCGAAGCCCGCGATCGCCGACGTCCTCCGCGAGGGTATCCGCCAGGGGCTGCTCGCCCCCGGGCAGCCGCTGATCCAGGCGTCGATCGCCGACGCGATGGGCGTCAGCCGCATTCCCGTGCGCGAGGCGCTGCACGCCCTCGCCTCCGAGGGCCTCGTCACGTTCAGCGAGGACGGCGGCGCGCGGGTCACGCAGCTCGCGCCCGAGGAGGTCGACGAGCTCTGGACGCTGCGCGCCCTGCTCGAGTCGCAGATGGCGCCGGCCATCGTCGGGCACGCCACCGACGGCGACGTCGCGGCGCTGCGCGCGATCGTCGCCGACATGGACGACCTCGGCGCGACGGCGTGGTCGGACCGCAACTTCGACTTCCACCAGCATCTCCACCGCGTGGCCGACATGCCGTACTTCGCCGACATGGCGCTGCGCGTGCTGACGATGATCGAGCCGTACTCCCGCGTGGCGGTGACCGTGCTGCACGAGCAGGGCGAGGCCCAGACGGAGCACCACGCGATGATCGCGGCGATCGAGCAGCGCGACGCCGCGGAGCTCGAGCGGCTGCTGCTGCACCACTCGAACCGCGCCCGCAAGGCGCTGCTCGCGTACGCGGCCGAGCAGGAGCAGACGGTCGACCGCCAGGCGGTCGCCACCGAGGCCGCCCGTTCGCTGGCCGATCGCCTCAGCGCCTGAGCGGGGACCTGCGCCACGCGGCGGGAGCGTCGTCGAGCAGCGCACGTAGGATGAGGCGGTGCGCCGCGCCCTTTGCCTCCTCTGCCTGAGCCTGCTCGGCGCGGCCGTCCTCGCACCCGCCGCGGGGGCCGAGCCCGCGCGCGGCGCGGTGTTCTCCGGCACCGGCGTGTGGATCGACATCTGGGACGCCCTCGAGCAGCAGCCGGCCACCGTCGTCGCGACGGCGCAGGCGCGGGGCGTCTCCGTGATCTACGTGGAGACGGCCAACGCGAAGAGCAAGGTCGACGTCGTCAACCCCGCGCCGCTCAAGCAGCTCGTCGTCGCCGCCCATGCGGCGGGCATCCGCGTCGTGCCGTGGTACCTCCCCGGCTTCCGCAAGCAGAAGGTCGACCGGCGCCGGCTCGCGGCCGCCGCGGCGATCGGCGGTACCGAGCCCGTCGACGGCGTGGCCGTCGACATCGAGGCGACGTACGTGCGGAACGCGGCGCTGCGCTCCAAGCGCGCCGCGGATCTGCTCGCCTGGCTGCGGGCCACGTATCCGACGCTGCCGATCGGGGCGATCACCCCGAATCCGGGCAGCAACTACTGGCCGATCTTCCCGTGGGCCGAGATCCACGACAACGCCGACGCGGTGCTGCCCATGTGCTACCCGCCGCGCCGGCTCAGCGCGGACCGCATGTACGCGATGACGAAGGACTGCGCGACCCTCCCGCGCACCCTGATCGGCGACCAGGCGATGCCCGTGCACGTGATCAGCGGCCTCGCCGGCGGCCTCTCGCCGGCCGGTCTCGACGCGGCCGCGCGCGGTGCGCGCGATGGGGGCGCGAACGGCTTCAGCCTCTACGACCTCGCCACCACCACGGCCGCCGGCTGGGCCGCGCTGGCGACGTGGGCGAACGGGTAGCCGTCCGCCCTTCGAGGTTCGATACGGTGCCGGCGTGGACTACTCCGGCATCGTCGACGACGCGCTGCAGCGCCTGAGGGACGAGGGGCGCTACCGCACGTTCGCCGAGATCGAGCGCATCCCCGGGACCGCCACCGCCGATCTCCGCGCGGCCGACGGGTCCGTCCGCCGGGTCGCCGTGTGGTGCTCGAACGACTACTTGGGCATGGCCGCCAACCCCGAGGTCGTCGCGGCCGTCACCGAGGCCGCCGCCTACGGCGCGGGCAGCGGCGGCACGCGCAACATCTCCGGCACGACCTCGATGCACGTCGCACTCGAGCGCGAGCTCGCCGCCTGGCACCGAAAGGACGCGGCGCTGCTCTTCTCGTCGGGCTGGGTCGCCAACTTCACCGCCTTCGCCGTGCTCGGCAGCGTGCTGCCCGACTGCGTCATCTACTCCGACGCCAACAACCACAACTCGATGATCGAGGGCATGCGCCGCAGCGGCGCGACCGTCCGCGTGTTCCGCCACAACGACACGGCGCACCTCGAGCAGCTGCTGCGCGACGAGGAGCCGTCGCGGGCGCGGGTCGTCGCCTTCGAGTCGGTCTATTCGATGGACGGCGACATCGCCCCGATCGCGGATCTCGCCGACGTCGCGCGCCGGTATGACGCGCTCACGTTCGTCGACGAGGTGCACGCCGTCGGCATGTACGGGCCGGAGGGCGCGGGCATCGTCGCGCGCGAGGGGCTCGAGGGCGAGATCGACCTCGTCCAGGGCACGCTCGGCAAGGCGATCGGCGCGATGGGCGGCTACGTCGCCGGATCCGCGCGACTTGTCGACCTGATCCGCTCGTACGGCACGGGCTTCATCTTCACCACGTCGCTCGCGCCGGTGGTCGTCGCGGCGGCGCACGCCAGCATCCGGCATCTGCGCGCGAGCGACGCCGAGCGCATCGCGCTGCACGCCCGCGTCGCCGAGGTCCGCGAGCTGATCGAGGCCGCCGGCATCCCGACGCTCGCGACCGACAGCCACCTGATCCCGGTGATCCTCGGCGATCCCGTGCGCTGCCGCGAGGCGGCGGCGCTCCTGCTCGAGCATCACGCGGTCTACGTGCAGCCGATCGACTATCCGACGGTCGAGCGCGGCACGGAGCGCTTCCGCATCACGACGAGCCCGCTTCACACGGACGCCGACGTGCAGGCGCTGGTCGCCGGCCTCGCCGACGTCTGGGAGCGCCTCGAGCTCCCGCGCCGCGGCGAACTCCCGGTCGCCACGCGGTCCTGACCCGGCGTTCGAGGAGCGCCTCGAACTTCCGCGCCGCGGCGAGATCCCGGTCGCCACGCGGTCCAGAGGACGCCGTTCGGAGGGATCGAACCCCGCGCGGAGGCGGCGGGACGGCGCGGGCTACCCCGTCGCGATCCAGAGCAGGGCCGCGATCACGCACATGCCGATCAGGAAGCCGATCGCGAAGCGCCGCGTCGGCGCGTGAATCGGTTCGGGAGTGGTCGGAGCGGCCATGGCGCGATCCTTTCGCCTTGGTGGAGGGGCCCGCAAGCGTCATCGCACTGACGCCTCGCCGCTCCGTGGCGCGCCGCCGATCGTCGCGGGCATTGCCGCAGCGCACGTTTCATGCAGTTCTGGACCCGGGTCCAAAACTGCATGATTCGTGCAATTCTGGACCCGGGTCCAAAACTGCACGAAACGTGCAGGTGCGCGGAGGCGGCTACAGCCGGGCGAAGTCGACCGGCGCGCCGTCGACCCACGTGTCCTCGACGCGGATCGAGCGCAGGTCGTCGACGTCGACGGCGAGCGGGTCGGCCGACAGCACCGCGAAGTCGGCGAGCTTGCCCGCCTCGATCGAGCCGACCGCGTGCTCGCGGCGCGTCGCCCGGGCGCCGTTGATCGTGTAGCCGCGCAGCGCCTGCTCGACGGTGAGGCGCTGGGCCTCGTCGCCGAGCACGTTGCCGTAGCGCGTGGCGCGCGTCACCGCCGCCCAGACCGCTTCGAGCGGATCGGGGCCGGAGACCGGGGTGTCGGACGACAGCACGGGCTCGATGCCGGCGCGGACGAACTCGCCGTACGGGTTGTAGCGGTGGGCGCGCTCGCCGAGCTTGTCGAGCAGCGCGTCGCCGGTCAGGTAGTGGTGGGCCGGCTGGTTGACGGGGATGATCCCGAGCCGCGCGATCTCCGGCACCTGCTCCTCCGACGGCATGCCGCAGTGCTCGATGCGGTGGCGGTGGTCGTGGCGATCGACGTCGGCGAGCGCCTCGGTGACGGCGTCGAGGACGATCTGGATCGCCGAGTCGCCCTGCGCGTGGGTGCCGGTCTGCAGCCCGAAGCGGTGCGCGCGGCGGATCAGGCGCCGCAGCTCGGCCGGCTCGTGGTAGAGCTGGCCGTGGTGGCACGGGTCGAAGCGGTAGCCGCTCTCGAAGTAGGCCGTGAGTCCGGTCAGCGAGCCGTCGGCATACAGCTTGAGGCCGGCGAAGGCCAGGTGGTCGTCGCCGAGCCGCGAGCGCAGGCCGAGCTCGACGAGCGCCTCGAGCAGCGTCGAGAGCGTGAGCATCGACACGCGCAGCCGCAACCGGCCGTCGTCGCGCGCCGACAGGTACGTCTCCATCTCGCGCCGCGTCACCTGGCAGTCGGTGACCGAGGTGATGCCGGAGCGCAGCAGCATCGTCTGCGCGTTGCAGAGCAGGTCGACGAGGCGCTCGGGCGCGTCGGGCATGTGGATGTTCGGCCCGTGGTCGCGGGTCTTCACGCCGTCGGGACCGGTGATCAGGTCGATCGCGGCGTCCCACAGCTCGCCGGTGGGGTTGCCCTGCTCGTCGCGCGAGATCCGCCCGCCCGGCGGGTCGGGCAGGTCCCGGGTGATGCCGTTCGCCGCGAGGCAGTGGCCGTTGACCATCACGCCGTGCCCGGATCGGTGCATGACGGCGACGACGCGGTCGGTCGCCACGCGGTCGAGATCGACCGCGAGCGGGTTGCGGCGCTCGGCGAGATCGCCGAGGTGCACCCCGAAGCCCCACACGGCGGCCGTCGGCGGCAGGCTGTCGCGCCGGCGGCCGAGCTGCGCCACGAGGCCGTCGATGTCGGTCACCTCGGGCGGCGCGCAGTCGACCCACGCGGCGCACTGCCCGAGCATCAGCGGATGCGTGTGGGCGTCGACGAAGCCCGGGAGGAGCGCGCGCCCGCCCAGATCGAACGCCTCGGCGTCGCGCCCGGCGGCGTCGCGGCAGTCGTCGAGCGCACCGACGTGCAGGATGCGCCCGTCGAGGACGGCCACGGCCTCGGCCCGCGGCACCGCGCCCATGGTCAGGATCGGGCCGCCCGCGATGACCGTGCGCCGGTTCATGGCGGGAACCGTACCGGCTCGGCTAGGCGGCGATGAAGTCGTCGAAATCGGGGCGCAGCGTCCGCCGCCAGTAGCCGAGCATGAAGCCCGACCAGTTGTTCTGGACCTTGCCGTCTGCGGTCACGTACCACGACCTGCACCCGCTCGCCCAGACCGACTTGGCGAGGTCGGCCTGCAGCTCGGCGTTGAAGCGCGCCTGCGCGGCCGGGTCGACCGTCAGCACCTTGAGGTGGTCGTGGCGCATCCGCTGGATGCACTTGCGGATGTACCGGATCTGGCACTCGATCATGAAGATGATCGTGCCGTGGCCGAGGTTCGTGTTCGGGCCGTAGAGCATGAACAGGTTCGGGAAGCCGGCCACCGTGATGCCGAGATGCGCCTGCGGGCCCTCCGCCCACGCCGTGGCGAGGTCCACGCCCTCCGCGCCGGTGATGCGCACCGTCGACATGAACTTCGTGGAGTCGAACCCGGTGCCGAGGATGATCGCGTCGAGCGGCCCGACCGTGCCGGCCTCGGTCTCGATCGAGTCGGCCGTGACGCGGGTGATCCGCTCCGTGATCAGGTCGACGTCGTCGCGCTGGAGCGTGGGGTACCAGTCGTTCGAGAGGAGCACCCGCTTGCAGCCGATGCCGTAGTCGGGCGTCAGCTTCGCGCGCAGCTCCGGGTCCGGCACCTGCTTCTCGAGGTGCCGCAGCGCGATGCCCTGCCACTCCTCCGCCTTGTCCGAGCCCTGGATCAGGCCCCACCACTTCTGCCCGGGGCGGAAGGCGAGGAAGCCCTGCTCGTTGAACCAGAAGATGCCGAGCCGGTGCAGGCTCTCGACGCCGGGGATGCGCCGGAAGCGGCGCTTCTGGCTCTCCGTGTACGGGAAGTCG
>JBPCSR010000018.1:0-5410 GCA_051006935.1 Gaiellales bacterium | reverse complement strand
CGCCTGACGATCCCGCCGGCCGAGGTCTACGGCGTCGCGACGTTCTACATGATGCTCGCCACCGAGCCGCAGCCGCCGCGCGTGCTGCACGTGTGCGAGGACATCGCCTGCAAGTGCCACGGCTCGGACGATCTGATCGCCACGCTCGAGGAGCGCTTCGGGCCGGAGGGCGCCGTCTCCGCCGACGGTCGCTCCACCTGGCACCGCTCGCCGTGCCTCGGCCAGTGCGACCGCGCGCCGGCCGTGCTGATGATGGAGGCCGGCCTCGAGCCGTTCACCCGCACGTACGCGCCCGCCTCGAGCGGCACCGCGCTCGCCTCGCTCGCCGAGGAGGACGCCGTCGGCACCGAGCCCGCCGAGCCGAATCAGCCCGCCGCCGACCTGCGCCTGCTGCGCCGCCTCGGCGACGTGGATCCGTGGAGCATCGATGACTACCGCGCCAAGGGCGGCTACGACGCCCTGCGCGCCGCGCTCGCGCTCGGCCCCGCCGGCGTGATCCGCGAGGTCAAGGACTCGCGCCTGATGGGCCGCGGCGGCGCCGCCTTCCCGACGGGCGTCAAGTGGGAGGCCGTCGCGCAGCAGCCGGCGCGCCCGAAGTTCCTGATCTGCAACGCCGATGAGTCCGAGCCCGGCACGTTCAAGGACCGGGTGATCATGGAGGGCGACCCGTGCTCGCTGGTCGAGGCGATGACGATCGCGGCCTACGCGATGGGCGTCGAGACGGGGTTCATCTACCTCCGCGGCGAGTACCCCGAGGCCGAGCGCGCCGTTCAGAACGCGATCGACCAGGCCTACGACCACGGCCTGCTCGGCGACGACATCATGGGCCACGGTTTCACCTTCGACCTCGAGATCCGCCGCGGCGCCGGCGGCTACATCTGCGGCGAGGAGACGGCCATCTTCAACTCGATCGAGGGCTACCGCGGCGAGCCGCGCTCCAAGCCGCCGTTCCCGGTCGAGCAGGGCGTCTTCCGCAAGCCGACCGCGATCAACAACGTCGAGACGCTGATCAACGTCCTCGACGTGCTCGCCAAGTCGGGCCCCGGCTACGCCGAGACGGGCACCGAGGGCTCGACGGGCATGAAGCTGTTCTGCCTGTCCGGGTGCGTCACGCGCCCGGGCGTGTACGAGGTGCCGTTCGGCGGCACCCTGCGCGAGCTGATCGACCTCGCCGGCGGCGTGCCCGACGGCCGTGAGATCCAGGCCGTCCTGCTCGGCGGGGCGGCGGGGAGCTTCGTGCGCCCGGACGAGCTCGACATCGAGCTCTCGTTCGAGGCCGTGCGCGAGGCCAAGACGACGCTCGGCTCGGGCGTCGTGATGGTCTTCGACGACTCCGTCAACATGCACCGCATCCTCCAGCGCATCGCGCAGTTCTTCCGCAACGAGTCGTGCGGCCAGTGCGTGCCCTGCCGCGTCGGCACGGTCCGTCAGCAGGAGGCGCTCGCGCGCCTCGCCAGCGGCAAGCCGCGCGAGTCGGTCGAGCAGGAGCTCGCGCTGATCGCCGAGATCGGCGGCTGCATGCGCGACGCCTCGATCTGCGGCCTCGGTCAGGCGGCCTCGGCCGCCGTGGAGTCGGCGATCGACCGACTCGGCGTCTTTCAGGGAGGTGCCCGGTGAGCGATCCCGTGATGATGACCCCGAAGCGGATGGTCGAGCTCGAGGTCGACGGGCAGGCCGTCAAGGTCTTCGAGGGCGAGACGCTGCTCGACGCGATCACCAAGGTCGGCATCGAGACGCCGACGCTCTGCTTCGGCGACACGCTGCAGCCGAAGAACGCGTGCCGCGTCTGCGTGGTCGAGGTGGAGGGCGCGCGCGTGCTCCAGCCGTCCTGCTCGCGCAAGGCCGAGCCCGGGATGAAGGTGCACACGAACTCGGAGCGCGTGCGCGCGAGCCGTCGCATGGTGCTCGAGCTGCTCGCCTCCAGCGTGGACCTGTCGACCACGTCGGTCGCGCCCGAGTACCTCGAGGCCTACGAGGCGCGGCCGGAGAAGTTCGGCCCGCAGGCGCCGCCGGATACGCACCGCGACCACCATCGTGCCGGCCACAGCGCCGAGACCGACGGCCAGCTCGCCGCCACGGTGTACCAGGGCAAGAAGATCGACAACGACCTCTACATGCGCGACTACTCGAAGTGCATCCTCTGTTACAAGTGCGTCGACGCGTGCGGCGAGCAGTGGCAGAACACGTTCGCGATCAGCGTCGCCGGCCGCGGCTTCGACGCGCGCATCTCGACCGAGTTCGTCGTCCCGCTGCCCGAGTCGGCCTGCGTCTACTGCGGCAACTGCATCCAGGTGTGCCCGACCGGCGCGCTGATGTTCAAGAGCGAGCACGACCTGCGCGAGGAGGGGGAGTGGCGCGAGGAGGAGCAGACCGTCACGCAGACGATCTGCACCTACTGCGGCGTCGGCTGCAACCTCGAGCTGCACGTGCAGGACAACTCGATCGTGAAGGTGACGAGCCCGCCGGATCACTCGATCACGCACGGCAACCTCTGCATCAAGGGCCGCTTCGGCTTCCAGCACGCGCAGGTCCGCGACGGGGCCAAGCAGTAGCCCGATGGGCGCCGCCGAGCGTCCGCCGCTCGCCGGGCCGAGCGCCGAGGTGCGCGTGCTGCGCCTGGCGCGCGGCGAGCGGCCGGTCGAGCGCAAGGACCGCGTGGCCGGCGAGGAGCCGCTCGAGATCCGCGTCGGCGGGCCGGGCGAGCCCTTCACCCAGGTCGCGGTGACGATGCGCACGCCCGGCGCCGACTTCGAGCTCGCCGCCGGGTTCCTCCTGACCGAGGGGCTCGTCGCCGACGGGCGCGAGATCGCCGACATCCGCTACTGCGAGGACGTCGAGGACGCCGCGCAGCAGTACAACGTGCAGAGCGTGCGACTCCACCGCCCGTTCGACGCCTCGGCGCTGCAGCGCAACATGTTCGCGACGTCGAGCTGCGGCGTCTGCGGCAAGGCGTCGATCGACATGATCGAGGTGGCGTGCCGGGCCATCCCCGACGGCCCGACGGTGGCGTTCGAGACGCTGCTCGAGCTGCCCGAGACGCTGCGCGCGAAGCAGCGGCAGTTCGAGCGCACGGGCGGCATCCACGCGACCGGGCTGTTCCGCCCCGACGGCGCGCTGGTCGAGCTGCGCGAGGACATCGGGCGGCACAACGCGATGGACAAGGCCATCGGCGCGCGCCTGATGCAGGGTGACGCCCCGCTCAACGGCTACGTCGCGCTCGTCTCGGGTCGCGCCGGCTTCGAGCTCGTGCAGAAGGCCGCGGTCGCGGGCATTCCGATCCTCGCCGCCGTCGGCGCGCCTTCGAGCATCGCGGTCGACGCGGCCAAGCGCCTCGGCGTCACGCTCGTCGGATTCCTGCGCGACGACCGCTGCAACGTCTACGCGCACACCGAGCGCATCGACGTGGGCGCCTCGTGAGCGCCGAGCCCACGCCCGCACGGGCGCGCGAGCTCTGGCTGGACGCGCTCGGCAAGGCCGGCTGGCTCGCGCCGCTCGAGGTGCAGTCCGTGCCCGTCGGCGATGCGGCGGGGCGCGTGCTCGCGGCGGCCGTCGCCGCGCAGCGCGCGGTGCCGCCGGTGCGCGTGGCCGCGATGGACGGTATCGCCGTGCGCGCCGCCGACACGGCGGACGCGCCGACCACGGTCGCCGACTTCGCCCCCGTCGACACGGGCGCCCCGGTGCCGGAGGTCTTCGACGCGGTCGTCCGCCGCGAGCGGGTGGCGAGCGACGACGCGGTCGCGCGCGTCGAGGTCGCCGTCGAGGCGGGCGCCGACATCCGCCCCGTCGGCGAGGACGTCCCCGTCGGCGAGGAGCTCCTGCCCGCCGGGCACCGCCTGTCGCCGTTCGACGTGGGCCTGCTCGCGGCGGCGGGCATCGCCGAGGTCGAGGTGCGCATGCGCCCGTCCGTCGCGGTGATCCCGACGGGCGATGAGCTGCGGTCGCCGGGCGAGCCGCGCGAGGCGCACCACACGATCGACTCGAACTGCCCGATGCTCGCCGCGCAGACGGCCGCCGACGGCGCGGTGCCGACCATCCACCCGCGCGTGCCCGACGACCCGCACCGGCTCGGCGAGGAGGTCATGCGCGCCGTGCTGCAGAACGACCTCGTGCTGCTCGTGGCGGGGTCCTCGCGCGGCCGCCGCGACCACTCCCGCGACGTCCTCGCGGAGCTCGGTGCGGTGGCGGTCGACGGCGTCGCCGTGCGGCCCGGCCATCCCGTGCTGCTGGCGGTCGTGGGGACGACGCCGGTGATCGGCGTGCCGGGCTACCCCGTGTCGGCGGCGTTCACCTACGAGCTGTTCGCGCATCCGCTGCTGTGCGCGCTGACCGGCCGCCCGGCGCAGCGCGCGGCGGTCACGGTCGTGCTCGACGGCGACGTCGGAGGCCGCGACGACGCGGAGTGCATGGTGGCCGTGCGCTTCGTCGTCGCCGACGGGCAGCCGCTGCACGCGACGCCGCTCTCGCGTCGGGCGGCCGCGCTGCACTCGCTGGCGCAGGCCGACGCCTACATCGTCGTACCGCAGGGACCGGGCATCGCGGCCGGCGCCACCGCGCAGGCGTTCCTGCTGCGGGACCGGTAGACTCACGCCATGCCCACCAAGCGGACGAAGGTCAAGCGGCTGCCGAAGCGCGGGCACTACGACCGCGTGACGATCGACGCGATCCTCGATGAGGCGATCCTCTGCCACATCGGCTTCGAGGTCGACGGCCAGCCGTACGTGATCCCCTCGCTGCACGCGCGGGTCGGCGACGTGCTCTACCTGCACGGCTCGAGCGCGAGCCGCATGATGCGCCGCCTCGCCGAGGGCGTGGCGTGCTGCGTGACCGTCACGCTCGTGGATGGCGTCGTGCTCGCGCGCGCGGTCTTCGACCAGTCGATCAACTACCGCTCGGTCGTCGTTCTCGGCACCGCGCGTCTCGTCGACGAGCCGGCCGAGAAGCTCGCCGCGCTCGAGGCGCTTACCGATCAGCTCGTGCCGGGGCGCTGGGCCGACACGAAGCCGCCCACGCGGCAGCAGCTGAAGGCCACGTCGATCCTCGCGCTCCCGCTCGACGAGGCGAGCGCGAAGGTGCGCAACGGCCCGCCGGGCAACTACCCGGAGGACGCGGAGGAGTGGGCCGGGACGTGGACGGGCGTGATCCCGATTCGCCAGGTGGCCGGCACGCCGGTGGCCGCGCCCGACCTCCCGCGCGGGGTCCGGGTGCCGAAGCCGATCGCCGGCTACGGCGAGCGCTTCGCCCGCTAGGCGTCGCCGCGCAGCTCGTCGACCGTCGCCCACTCGAGCATGCGCGCGTGCGTGGCCTCGAGCACGACGGCCGGGGCGCAGCCCGCGTCGTAGGCCTCGCGCCAGCGCGCCGCGCACAGGCACCAGCGGTCGCCGGGCTTCAGGCCGGGGAAGTCGAACAGCTC
>JBPCSR010000017.1:0-9501 GCA_051006935.1 Gaiellales bacterium | reverse complement strand
GGCCTCGACTGGGTCTCGTGCCCGACGACGCTCGTCGGCCAGGTCGACGCCGGCATCGGCGGCAAGACGGGCATCGACGTCGCCGCGAAGAACGACGTCGGCAGCTTCCACCCGCCGGTCGCCGTGCTGGCCGATCCGGACCTCCTGTCCACGCTCGACGACCGCGAGTGGCGCGCCGGCTTCGCCGAGGCGCTCAAGACGGGGCTGCTCGCGGGCGGCCCGCTGTGGGAGCTCGTGCGCGGCTGGCCCGCCACGCGCGGCCACGACGACGACCGCTGGACGCTCGTGCGCCGCTGCGCCGCGCTCAAGCACCGCGTGGTCGCCGCCGACCCGACCGAGCAGGGCGTCCGCGCGATCCTCAACCTCGGCCACACGATCGGCCACGGCGTCGAGCACGCGGCCACGGGCCGCTACCTGCACGGCGAGGCGATCGCGATCGGCCTCATCGCCGCGCTCCAGCTCTCGGTCGAGCACGCCGGCCTCGACGTCGCGATCGCCGACGAGGCGGTCGGGATCCTCGAGCGCCAGGGCCTGCCGACGACCGCCGAGGGCGTCGACGCCGACGCCGTGCTGCACGCCATGCGAGCGGACAAGAAGCGCGTCGCGGGCCGCACCCGCTTCGTGCTGCTGGAGGCGCCCGGCCGGCCGGTGTGGGGCGTCGAGCTCGACGACGCCGCCGTCGCCGCGGCCGTCGGCGCCGCCTGCCGCTGAGCCCCGCGTAGACTGCGCGCATGATCGCGGTCCTCAACGGCGCCAACCTCAACATGCTCGGCCAGCGCGACCCCGCCCAGTACGGGACGATGACGCTGAGCGAGCTCGAGAGCCAGGTCTACGCGTGGGCGGGCGAGCGGAGCATGACCGCGCGCTGCTTCCAGACGAACCACGAGGGCGCGCTGATCGACCACCTGCACGAGTGCCGCGGGTGGGCCAACGGCGTGATCATCAACCCCGGCGCGTGGACGCACTACAGCTACGCGATCCGCGACGCGCTCGAGATCGTGACCGCGCCGAAGGTCGAGGTGCACCTCTCCGACATCGCGCAGCGCGAGGAGTGGCGCCGCCACTCGGTGATGCGCGACGTCGTCGACCACGCGATCAGCGGCAAGGGCGCCGACGGCTATCGCGAGGCGCTCGAGTGGCTGCAGCAGGCGATCGCCAGTGCCTGAGCGACGCGCCCGCATCGACCGCGCGATCGCGGCGCTCGACGGTATCGACGCGCTGCTGGTCACGAACCTCGTCAACGTGCGCTACCTGACCGGCTACACCGGATCCAACGGCATCGTCGTGCTGTCCGGCGACCGCGCCGTGTTCGTCACCGACTTCCGCTACGCCGACGGCGTCGAGCACCTCCGCGCGCTGCTGGACGTCGTGGTCCTCGAGCGCGACATCGCGGGCATGACCGTGGAGCGCCTCGGCGAGTACGCGCCCGGCTGCGCGCGCGTCGGCTTCGAGGGCGCGCTGCCGTACGCGCTGGCCGATCGCCTGCGCGGCCTGGCGCCCGCCGGCGTGGAGCTCGTGCTCGCCGACGGGGTGATCGAGGAGCTGCGGCTCGTCAAGAGCGAGACGGAGATCGCGGCGACGCGCCACGCCGCCGACGTGCTCGAGACGGTCTACGACGCGCTCGCCGCCGGCCCGCTCGTCGGCCGCACCGAGGCGGACGTGGCGTGGCAGATCGAGCGCACGATCCGCGAGGCCGGGTTCCCGGCGCTGTCCTTCGAGTCGATCGTGGCCTCGGGGCCGAACGGCGCGCGCCCGCACGCCGACCCGGGCCCGCGGGTGATCGAGCGCGGCGAGCTCGTCACGGTCGACATCGGCGCGCGCGGCGAGAGCGGGTACTGCTCCGACTGCACGCGAACCTTCGCCGCCGGCGGCCCGCCCGACCCGGCGGCGGCCGCGGACTACCAGCTCGTGCTGGACGCCCAGCTCGCCGGTCTCGGCGCCGTGCGCCCGGGCGCCACCGGCGGCGCCTGCGACGCGACCGCGCGCGAGGTGATCGCCGACGCCGGCTGCGGCGAGCTCTTCGGCCACGGCCTCGGCCACGGCACCGGCCTCGACATCCACGAGGGCCCGACGCTGCGCAAGGACTCCGAGGACGTGCTCGCGCCGGGGATGATCGTCACGGTCGAGCCGGGCGTGTACCGCCCGGGGCAGTGGGGCATCCGCATTGAGGACCAGGTCGTCGTGACGGCGTCCGGACACGAGATCCTGACGGGGTTCACCAAGGACCTCGTCGCGACCGCGGGCTAGCGCAGCCCCCGCGCCGGACGGGTACCCTGCCGGCATGGCGGAACAGGTCTCCACGAATCAGTTCAAGAACGGCATGCACATCGACGTCGAGGGCACGACGTACCGCATCGTCGAGTTCCAGCACGTCAAGCCCGGCAAGGGCGGGGCGTTCGTGCGCACGAAGCTCAAGAACTTCGAAAACGGCTCGGTCGTCGACCGCACGTTCCGCGCCGGCGAGAAGTTCCCGCGCATCCTCACCAGCGTCGCCGACATGCAGTTCCTCTACGACGACGGCACCGACGTCGTGATGATGGACACCGAGACGTACGAGCAGGTCTCGCTGAAGCGCGCGATGTGCGAGGACGATCTGCGCTGGCTCAAGGAGGGCGACACCGTCCAGCTGCTCAGCGTCGACGACCGCCCGGCCTCGCTGCAGCTGCCCGCCTCGGTCGAGCTGACGGTCACCGCGACCGAGCCCGGCGTGAAGGGCGACACCGTCTCCAACGTGATGAAGCCCGCCACCCTCGAGACCGGCGCCGTCGTCCAGGTGCCGCTGTTCGTGAACGAGGGCGACGTGGTCAAGGTCGACACGCGCGAGGCCAAGTACATCTCCCGCGCCTAGCCGTCCGGCGTCCCCGGCCGCTAACCTCCTGACCTGATGGCCCGTCTCGTCGACACCACCCTGCGCATCCTCGCGCAGGAGCCGATCGCGGGCCGCGTGCCCGCGTCGCTGCAGTTCGAGGCCTGCGAGCTGCTCGACAGCGCGGGCTTCCACGTGCTCGAGGTGACGGGCGGGGGCTGCTTCTACAGCGCCATGCAGCGCGGCACGGAGAGCCCGTGGGAGCGCATCCGCAACCTCCGCCGCCGCGCCACGCACACGCCGCTCGGCATGGCGCTGCGCGGGCGCTTCCTCGTCGGCACCCAGCCCGTCGAGCAGGATCTGATCCGCCGTTTCGTCGACAGCGCGGCCGAGTCGGGCATCGCGGTCTTCCGCATGCACGACCCGATGAACGACCCCGACGACCTCGTCGGCCCCGTCGAGGCCGTGCGCGAGACCGGCGCCCGCCTGCACCTGGGCCTCGTCTACGACGAGCACCCCGACGGCGAGGCGCGCATGCTGCAGCGCGCGCCCGAGCTGGCCGCGCTCGGCGCCGATCGCCTGCTGCTGCTCGACCCCGCCGGCGCGCTCGACCCGTCGGTCACCGGTGCGCTGATCACGAAGCTGCGCGACGCCGCGGGCATCCCCGTCGGGCTCTACCCGCAGGGTCCCGGCGGGACCTCGCTGGCGGTCGCGATCGAGGCCGCGCGCGCCGGTGCCGACCCGATCTCCGTCGCCACGTACTCGCTCGCCGTCTCCGGCCACCGCACCAGCTCCGAGCTGCTGTGCCAGGCGATCGACGGCCTCGGCCTCGAGTCGGGCATCAACCAGGGCGTGCTCTGGGAGGTCGCGGAGATGCTCGACCGCGCGCTCTTCGCCGACACCACGCTGCCGCCGCCCCTGTCCGCGCACGTGTCGCTGCTCGCGGCGCTCAAGGGCGTGCCCGCCGGGCTCGTGGCGGGCGTCGAGCGCCGCCTCGCCGCGATCGACGCGAGCGACCGCCTCGCCGAGGTGCTCGACGAGGTGCAGCGCGTGCGCGAGGACATCGGCACGCCGCCCGCCGCCTCGCCGCTCGGCGACGTGATCGCCCGCCAGGCGATCGACCACGTCCTCGAGGGCCGCCGCTGGCACGCCATCGACGGCGAGATGCGCGCCCTGATCCTCGGCGAGTGGGGCCGCCCGCCGGCCGCCATCGACCCGGAGGTCGTCGCGCTGGCCGAGTCCGGCAACGGCACCTCGTCGTCGACGCCCGTGCCCGCCGACATCGCCTCGGCGCGCGCCGAGGTCGGCGAGCTCGCCACCTCCGAGGAGGAGCTCTGCCTCGTCGCGCTGTTCGGCGAGGACGCCGTGCCGCTGCTCGAGCGCCTGCGCGGCCGCCACCAGGCGATCGCCACCGGCGTCACCAACGAGGAGGAGGAGCGCATCCGCGGCCTCGTCGACCTGCTCGAGGAGACCGGGCTCGGCGAGCTCGAGATCGAGGAGGGCGGCACGCGCATCTCGCTCCGCCAGCAGTCGCAGGTGCAGCACGTCGTCGCGGCCGCGCCCGTCGCGCCCGCCGCCGCGCCGGCGTCCGCGCCCGCCGCCGGCGGCCAGCAGATCACGAGCCCGATGGTGGGCACGTTCTACCGCTCGCCGGGACCCGGCGAGCCCGCCTTCGTCGACGAGGGCACGACGGTCCAGGTCGGCCAGGTGCTCTGCATCCACGAGGCGATGAAGCTCTTCAACGAGCTCAAGGCCGAGACCGCCGGCACGATCCGCCGCATCCTCGTCGAGGACGCCACCGCCGTCGAGTTCGGTCAGCCGCTGTTCGAGATCGACCCCAGCGGGGCGTAATGCTGCGTCGCTGCCTCGTCGCGAACCGGGGCGAGATCGCCGTCCGGATCATCCGCGCCTGTCACGAACTCGGCATCGAGGCCGTCGCCGTGCACTCGACGGCCGACAAGGACGCGCTGCACGTGCGCATGGCCGATCACGCGGTCCAGATCGGGCCGCCGCAGGCCTCTGAGTCGTACCTGCGCGTCGACCGCCTCGTCTCCGCGGCGCTGACCACCGGCTGCGACTCGATCCACCCGGGCTACGGCTTCCTCGCCGAGAGCACCGAGCTCGTGCGCGCCTGCGCCGAGCACGACCTGATCTGGATCGGCCCGTCGGCCGAGGTGATCGAGACGATGGGCGACAAGGCCGTCGCGAAGGACACGATGCGCGCCGCCGGCCTGCCGCTCGTGCCCGGCTCGGGCGGCCGCCTGTCGGGGCCCGAGGAGGCCGGCGAGGTCGCGGCCGACGCGGGCTACCCGGTGCTGCTGAAGGCCGCCGCGGGCGGTGGCGGCAAGGGCATGCGCCTCGTGCGCGGCCCCGACGAGGTGCGCGACGCGTTCCTCGCGGCGAGCGCCGAGGCCGACGCCGCGTTCGGCGACGCGGGCATGTACCTCGAGAAGGCCGTGATCGACGCGCATCACATCGAGATCCAGGTGATGGGCGACGGCCGCGGCGGCGGCATCGTGCTCGGCGAGCGCGAGTGCTCGATCCAGCGACGCCACCAGAAGCTGATCGAGGAGTCGCCGTCGCCGTTTCTGTCGAGCGCCACGCGCGAGCAGATGATCACGGCCGCGCACGACGCGGTGGAGTCGCTCACGTACGCGGGCGCCGGGACCATCGAGTTCCTCGTCGGCGACGACCAGTCGTTCTACTTCATGGAGATGAACACGCGCCTGCAGGTGGAGCACCCGGTGACCGAGGTCGTCGCGGGCTTCGACCTCGTGCAGGCCCAGCTGCTCGTGGCCGGCGGCGAGGAGCTGCCGCAGTGGAGCGAGGCCGAGAACCGCGGGCACGCGATCGAGTTCCGCATCAACGCCGAGGACCCGATGCACGGGTTCCGGCCCGCGCCGGGGCGCATCGAGCGGTTCCGCCCGGCGCTCGGCCCCGGCATCCGCATCGACACGTTCATGGAGGACGGCGCCTCGGTGCCGCCGTTCTACGACTCGATGATCGCCAAGCTGATCGTGTCGGGTTCCGACCGCGCCGCGGTGCTGGCCCGCTCGGCCCGCGCGCTCGACGAGTTCGAGATCGTCGGCATCCCCACGACGATCCCGCTCCTGCGGGAGATCGTCGACGAGCCGCGGTTCCGCGCCGGCCGCTACACGACGACGTACATCGACGAGGTCGGCGACACGCTCGCGACGCTCGGGGAGGCGTAGACGTGTCCGCGGACGCGGAGGTCAGGGACGACGACTCGCCGCGCCGCCAGTCGCGCCGCGCGGCCGTGATGCTGCTCTACCAGGAGGACATCACCGGGCACCCGATGGACGAGATCATCGCCCAGCACGAGCGCGACGCCGGCCGGCCGCTGCCGCCGTACGCGCGCGGCCTGATCGACGGCGTGCACGCCGGGCACGCCCGGCTCGACGCGGAGATCGACGAGCGCGCCGAGGGCTGGAGCGTGGAGCGCATCGCGCCGGTCGAGCGCGCCGTGCTGCGCGTCGGCCTCCTGGAGCTCGACGCCGACGACCCGCCGGCCGCCGTCGCGATCGCCGAGGCGGTCGCGTTGGCCCGTCGCTACGCCTCGCCGGAGGCGGGCACGTTCGTCAACGGCATCCTCGGCGCCGCCGCGCGCACGCGCGGCACGGGGCGGTAACCTCCGGCCCATGACCGACGTCGACCCCTTCGACGAGCTCGTCGCACGCCTGGAGGCCGCCCGCGAGCGGCTCGCCGGCGTCGAGTCGCCGGACGACGCCGTCACTGCGCTCGAGGAGCTGCAGGAGACGGCGCGCGAGATCTCCGCGGAGATCGACCGGCGGCGCCGCGCGCTCGCCGACGAGCGCGGTGATGGACAGCTCGACCTCCTCTGACGACCCCGATCTCGCGCGCCTGCGCGGGCTCGTCGACGACGCGCTCCGCGGCCCCGTCGACGCGCTGATCGCGGAGGAGGGGGAGCTCACGCGGTTCGGCGAGGCGCTGCGGTACCCGCTCGGGGCCGGTGGCAAGCGGCTGCGGCCGGTGCTGCTGCTGGCCACCGTCGAGGCGCTCGGCGGCGAGCTCGCTCCCGCGCTCGCGCCCGCCTGCGCGCTCGAGCTCGTCCACACGTTCTCGCTCGTCCACGACGACCTGCCTGCGCTCGACGACGATGCGCTGCGCCGCGGCCTGCCCACGACGCACGTCGCCTACGCGGAGGACATCGCGATCCTCGTCGGTGACGGCCTGCTGACGCTGGCGTTCCGGGTGATCGCCGAGGGGCGCGGACTCGACGCCGACGCGCGCCTGGCGCTGATCGGCGAGCTGGCGCGGGCGACCGACGGGATGGTCCGCGGGCAGTACCTCGACCTCTACCCGTCGACGACGCCGGACGAGGCGTGGGTGCGGCGCATGTGCTCCCTCAAGACCGGGTGCCTCCTGGAGGCCGCGATCGGCATGGGCCTGCGGGTCGCCGGCGCCGATGACGCGACGGCCGCTGCCTACCGCGCGCTCGGCACGGAGATCGGCGTCGCGTTCCAGATCGTCGACGACGTGCTCGACGCGACCTCCACCAGCGACGAGCTCGGCAAGACCGCCGGCGCGGACGAGGCGAACGACCGCTCGACCTGGGTGCGCGTGCTCGGCCTCGAGGAGGCGCAGGCCCACGCCGAGGCGTCGTGGCGGCGGGCCGACGCGATGCTCGACGCGCTGCCGGGCGACACGCGGGCGCTGCGCGCGTGCGTCGAGCTGATCTACCGGCGGACCAACTAGGTGGCCGCGCGCGAGCGGCTCGACCAGGCGCTCGTGGCGCGCGGGCTCGCGCCCACGCGGTCGAAGGCCCAGGCGTGGATCCTCGCCGGGCTCGTCGCCGTCGACGGCGAGCCGGCCCGGACGGCCGGCCAGCAGGTGACCGAGGCGCAGGAGCTGACCGTGCGCGACCTGCCGCGCTTCGTGTCGCGCGCCGGCGACAAGCTCGAGGGCATGCTCGCCCACCTCGGCTGGGACGTGGCCGGCGCCGATGCGCTCGACCTCGGCGCCTCGACCGGCGGGTTCACGGACTGCCTCCTCCAGCGCGGCGCGGCCCGGGTGATCGCCGTCGACGTCGGCTACGGGCAGCTCGACCACCGGCTGCGTGAGGATCCGCGGGTCACGGTCATGGAGCGCACGAACGCGCGCGCGCTCGTGCCGGAGGCGCTCCCGTTCGCGCCCGATCTGATCGTCGCGGACGTCTCGTTCATCTCGCTGCGGCACGTGCTCGGACCCGCGATCGCCTGCGCCCGAGCGCCCTGGCGGGCGATCGTCCTCGTCAAGCCGCAGTTCGAGGCGCAGCCGGACGACGTGGGCAAGGGCGGGGTCGTGCGCGACCCCGACGTCCGACGCCGGACGATCGCCTCGGTCGCCCGCTACGCTTCCGACCTCGGCGCCGTTCCGCTGGAAGCCCGCGACTCGGGGCTGCCCGGGCCCGCCGGGAACCACGAATACCCGCTCGCCCTCGTCTCGCAGGACCACCCGCTCGCCCGTGACGCCGACCCCGACCCCGACCGGATCGCCCAGCAGGCCGTCGATGACGCCTAGCGTCAGGCGCCTGCTCCTCGTCACGCACGGCGATGCCGCCGTCACGGCGGCCACGCTGCCGGCGCTCGCCGCCGCGCTCGCCGCGCAGGGCGTGGAGCTCGTGCTCAACGAGGACGAGGTCGCCAAGCACCCCGACCTGCAGCCGATCAGCGTCGACCGGCCCGATGACGTCGACCTGATCCTCGTGCTCGGCGGCGACGGCACGATGCTGCGCGCGCTGCACCGCGTGATCGACCGCCCGGTGGCGTGCGTCGGCGTGAACTACGGCACGTTCGGGTTCCTCACCACGATGCGCGCCAACGAGATGCTCGAGCGGCTGCCCGACGTGCTCGGCGGCGGCCTCGAGGTGATGCAGCTGCCGACGGTCTCGGTCGAGACGCCGGACGGGCGCTTCGTCGCGATCAACGACGTGCTCGTCACCGCCGACCAGCTCGGTCGCATGGCGGTGCTCGAGTGGTCCGTCAACGGCGTCGACCTCGGCCAGCGCGGCTGCGACGGCATCCTCGTCGCCACCCCCGCCGGCTCGACGGGCTACAACCTGTCGGCGGGCGGCCCGGTGATCGAGTGGGGCGTCGACGCGGTCGTCGTCAGCTTCGTCGCCCCGCACTCGCTCGACGCGCGGCCGCTGATCCTCGCGCGCGGCCACGAGGTGCGCGTGACCTCGCGCACGCGCGACGTCGGCAGCCGCGTCGTGGTCGACGGCCACGCCCACGCGATGCTCGGCACCGGCGAGACCGCCACGATCGGCATGGCGCCGGAGACCGCGCGCCTCGCGATCCTGCCCGACCGGCCGTTCGTGTCCCGCTACCGCGACAAGTTCGGCCGCTGACCGTGCTGGAGCGACTGCACGTCGACAACCTCGTCGTCCTCCGCACGGCGGAGATCGAGCCCGCGCCGGGCCTGACCGCGATCACCGGCGAGACGGGCGCGGGCAAGACGATCCTGGCGGGCGCGCTCGGGCTCGTGCTCGGGGCCAAGGGCGAAGCGGGGCTGGTGGGGCCGCACGCCGACCAGGTCGAGGTGGAGGCGACGTTCCGGATCGACGAGGGCGTGTTCGCCGATCCCGCCTTCGACGGCGTGCGCGAGCTGGTCGACGACCTCGACGACGGGCTGCTCGTCGGCCGCCGGATCGGCGCCGACGGCCGCGGCCGCAC
>JBPCSR010000016.1:0-3619 GCA_051006935.1 Gaiellales bacterium | reverse complement strand
TCGATCGCGACGGGCAGGTCGGCAAGCAGCGCCCGGTGCGCGCTGATCGCGTCGGCGTGGGGCTCGTCGTCAGCGGGCGCCGCCGGCCGACGGTCCGTGAGCTCGTCCAGCCGTCCGAGCGCGGCGTGCAGCTCGACGAGCCGCTCGAGGCGCTGCGCCGCGCGCGTGGCGGCGACGAGCCGCTCGTCGGCCTCGGCGACGCGCGCCTTGCCCTCGGCGATCGCGTCGGCGGACCGATCGGCGGCCCCCGCCTCCTTCTCGGCCTCGCGCAGCGCGCGGCGGGCGGCCGTCACGGCCTTCAGCGCGTGGGCGTACGGCTGGTTCTCGCCCTGGCGCTTGTAGAGCGCGTCGGCCCGCCGCTGCAGCGCGGTCAGCACCGGTTCTGCCCCTGCACCGCCGCCGAGCACCGCCGCGGCGAGCACCCCGGCGCGCACGGACGGGTCGTCGAGCAGCCCCATCGACGCGAGATCCCGCGAATCGAACGTCTGCACGCGGTCGAAGAGATCGACGCTGGTGATGCCGAGCGCGCGCATCAGCGCGGCGTCGCCGACCGGCTCGCCGTCGGCGTCGGTGATCGCGGGCGACGCGCCGTGCGTGCGCTCGACGCGGAAGCGGCGGCCGTCGTCGCCGACGATGTCGACGCGGCCGGAGCGCTGACCGCCGCCCTTCGGCTCGCGGCGCGGCCCCTCGCCGCGCAAGGCCGGGAAGCCGAACAGCACGCCGCGGATCAGCTGCATCGTCGAGCTCTTGCCCGACTCGTTGGGCCCGTGGATGACGGTCAGCCCCGATCCGGGCTCGACGACCCGGCCGCCGATCGCGCCGAACGCGATCGCCTCGACGCGCGCGATCCTCATGCCGCGCCGTCCTGCTCGAGGATCAATCCGAGCGCGAGCTCGCGGGCCGCGGCGAGCCGCGCGGCCGCGCGCTCCTCGACGATGCCCGCCAGCGCGGTGTCGGTGAACGACCGCGCCAGCCCGTCGAGCATCTCCTGCAGCCCGGCCGGATCGGCCGCGAGCGCGTCGAAGGCGGCGACGACCTCGGCCGCGAAGGCGTTCGAGGCACGCAGCTCGTCGAGGTCGACCGCCGGGCCGGCCTGCGAGACGATGCGCTCCCAGACGAGGTCCTCGGCCTCCTGGTCGTCGAGCGCGACGCGGAGCTGGGCGAGGTAGTCGTCGCGGACCAGCACCTCGTGCAGCGGTCCGCGTCCGGTGAGCGTGACGCGCAGCAGCACGAGCCGCCCGTCGGCGTGCGCGACCACGTCGAGGGCGGCCTGCCGCAGCGCGCGCTCGAGCGCGGCCTCGTCGGCGAGCCCGTCGATCGGGAGCTCGAGCGCCTCGAAGCGCACGCGATCGAGCTCCACGCGGCGGTGGCCGAGCACGCGGTCGCCGTCGAACTCGACGACGACGGCGCCGTGCGGACCGCGCTCGCCGGGCTTCGGCGAGCGTCCCTGCAGCGTGCCGGCGTAGATGATCGGCGGGTCGGCGTGCTCCTCGGAGTAGGCGTGGATGTGCCCGAGCGCCCAGTAGTCCATGCGCGCGGCGACGAGGTCGGCGACGGTGCACGGCGCGTAGGTGCCGTGCCCCTCGCGCTCGCCGAGCGAGCAGTGCAGGACGCCGACATGCAGCCCGGGCGCGTCGCCGCGCGCGAACGCGCGTGCCAGGTTCTCCATCACCTCGCGACGGCCGAACGAGACGCCGTGGACCGTGACCGGCCCGGCCGGCGCGTCGAGCGTCTCGGACGTCGGCACGTCGCGGCGGAAGACATGCACCCCGTCGAGGCCGGCCAGGGGCGAGCGGCCGCTGAGGGGATCGTGGTTGCCGTGGACGACGAAGACGCGGACGCCGGCGTCGTGCAGGCGCTCGACGCCGCGGCGCACGCGGGCGCGTCCGCGCGGCGTGCCGTCGGCGCGGTCGAACAGGTCGCCCGCCAGCACCAGGAACTCCGCCTCCTCCTCGAGGCAGCAGTCGACGAGCGCGTCCCACGCGTCGAGCGAGGCGTCGCGCATCCGCTCAGCCAGCCCGTCCCGCAGCGTCCCGACCCCCGCGAAGGGGCTGTCGAGGTGCAGGTCGGCGGCGTGGACGAAGCGGCGGGGCATGCGGAAGGGACGGGCGGGAGGCCCTGCGACGTGCTGTCGCGGGCCTCCCGCCGAACCTTACGCAGGAGTCCGGCTTGCGCCGGGGTCGCGCGGGACTAGCTGGTCGCGCCCTCGGCGAGCTTCTTCGCGGCCATGCCGGCGACGATCATCATGATCCCGTCGAACAGGAGCTGGATGCCGACGAGCAGGCCGATCGCCCACGCGGCGGACGACGGCAGGTTCGCGATCACGAGCACGGCGATCAGCACGGCGAGGACGCCGTTGACGATCGTCCAGCCGGCGTTCGGCACCTGACCGCGCGCCTGGATGCCGGCGAGGATGCGGAAGACGCCGATCACGAGGAAGAAGATCGCGAGCACCCACGTCAGGGTGATCGTCCCGCTGACGGGGTTGATGATCAGCCAGACGCCGGCGACCACGTAGATCACGGCGACGATGGCGCTCCAGATCCGGTGGCCGGTCGTGCCGCGCGAGATCGCCTCGGCGACGTAGGCGACGGCGCCGATCAGGAGCAGGATGCCGACGAGCAGCGTGATCGTCACCGACGCGAGCGGCGGGACGATGATCGCGATCGCGCCGAGGACGGCGCTGATGATGCCTCCGGTGAGGAGCAGCTTCCAGCTCTTCGCGAGGGCTTCCTTGAGATCGGGGGACATGCCGGGCATAGCGGACATCGGGTTCCTCCTGGGTTCGGTCCAGCCTGCACGTACGCCGCATCGGATACGACTCCTGCCTTTCCGGCGACGGGTGCGCGGCGCGGCTACGGTTCGCCCATGCGCTCCGTGCCCGACCGCCTCGACCAGGACCGTGCGCTGCTGCTCGTCGTCGACGTGCAGGAGGCGTTCCGCCCGCACATCGACGGCTGGGGCGCGCTGGTCGCGCACTGCGACGCGCTGATCCGGGGCTGCGTGGCGCTCGACGTGCCGATCATCGTCACCGAGCAGTACCCGAAGGGCCTCGGCCGCACGATCGAGGAGCTCGCGGAGGGGCTCGCCGGCGTGACGCCGATCGAGAAGCGCACGTTCTCGTCGCTCGGCGCGCAGGAGACGCTGGATCAGCTCGAGCAGTTCGGGCGCGACCAGGTGATCGTCTGCGGCATCGAGGCGCACGTCTGCGTGCAGCAGTCCGTCGCCGACATCCTGCGCGGCGGCCGCCAGGCGCACGTGGCGCTCGACGCGATCGCCAGCCGCACGGCCTCGAGCCGCGAGGTCGGGGTGCGCCGCATGCGCGCGGCCGGCATGGTGCCGAGCGGCGTCGAGCTCGCCCTGTTCGAGATGATGGCGTCCGCCGACCACCCGGCCTTCAAGGCCGTCTCCGGCATCGTCCGCGACCTGCCCGCCTCGTTCACCGGAGGAGCCCGATGACGATCGTCCTGCACCACCACCCGTACTCGTCGAACGCGCAGAAGGCGCAGCTGATGCTCGACGTCGTCGGCCTCGACTACACGCTGCGCGAGGTGCCGTTCGAGGTCGACCGCGTCGACTGGCACGTGGCCGTCAATCCGCTGGGCGGGATCCCCGCGCT
>JBPCSR010000015.1:0-2868 GCA_051006935.1 Gaiellales bacterium | reverse complement strand
GCGCCGGCGACGGCGAAGAACCCGATGCCGACCGTGACCGCGATCAGCGAGATGGCGTGCACGACGCGACGCAGCTCGCGCACCAACGGCGGCTCGTTCGGCGGCTGCGAGGCGAGGCGGGCGATCCCCGCCATGCGCGTGCGCGCTCCCGTGGCCGCGACGATTGCGGTGGCCTCGCCCTCGATCAGAAACGTCCCGGCCTCGAGGGCTCCCCCATCGACGACCTCAGCCGGCTCGCTCTCGCCGGTCAGCGCCGACGTGTCGACGCGCGCCGCGTGCGCCTCGAGCACCGCGAGGTCGGCCGACACGCGATCACCGGCCTCGAGCCGCACGCAGTCGCCGACCACGAGCTCCTCCGCGTCGATGTCGAGCGGCTGCCCGTCACGCACGACGCGGCAGCGCTTCGGCAGGAGGTGACGGAGGCTCGCCGCGGCGTGCTCGGCCCGCTGCTCCTGCACGAAGGCGAACGCCGCGTTGATGAGGATCACGACGACGATCGCCACGCCGAGTTCGGCCATGCCGGCGACGGTGGCGAGGGCCGCCGCCACCCACAGCATGACGGCGAAGAAGTTGACGAGCTGGCGTGCCAGCCGCCGCCAGCTCGCTGGGCGTGCGGGGAGCGGCAGCCGGTTGGGGCCGTCGCGACGCAGTCGGTCCGTCGCCTCCTGTCGCGTCAGGCCCGATGCCGGCGCGCCGTCCATCGCCACCCACCGTAGGGCGGCGGTGCGGCGCGGGCTGCGTACTCGGCCGCAGCCGGCGGGGCGATTCCCCGCCGAGCGCTACGACTTGGTCACTCCCCCTGCCTGTTTGGCGCGGTACATCGCCTGGTCCGCACGGGCGATGAGGTCGCCGAGCGTCTCGTCGGGCTCGCGCAGGGCGACCCCGATGCTGAGCGTGGCCGCTACCGCCCCGGCGGACGTCTCGGTCGGCGCCGCGCACGCGCCACGCAGCTTGTCGGCGATCGCCGTCGCCTCGTCGAGGCGGTGGACGCCGTCGAGGACGATCAGGAACTCGTCGCCGCCCATGCGCGCGACCAGATCGGTGTCGCGGACCGTCCGCTCCATCCGCTCGGCGATCGCCTGCAGGTGCGCGTCGCCGGCGAGGTGCCCCTGGGTGTCGTTGACGGCTTTGAAGCCGTCCACGTCGACAAAGAGCACGGCCACGTCGCCCTCCCCGGCGCGGCGCGATTCGATCGCGTGCTGGAGCCGATCGAGCGCAGGGTCGCGTTTCATGACGCCCGTCAGATCGTCGTAGGTCGCGCGCTGCTCGAGCTGCTCGCGCGCGGCGACCTGCTCGTCGATGTTCCGCAGCGTCGCCACGATCCCCGGACCGCCGTCAGAGCCGTCCGTGAACGGCCCCGCGCTGATCTGCATCCAGCGATAGTCCCCGTGCCGGTCCCGCACCCGCAGGTCGAGCAGCTTGCGGGCACCGGCCTCCACCGCCTGCTGGCAGTCGCGCATCGCGTCGAAATCGTCGGGATGCACGTAGGCGTCGAGCCCGTGCTCGACCCACTCCTAGCACGTCCACCCGAGTGCCTCGGTGATCGAGGGCGAGACCCAGATGCACACGCCGCCGCGTGCGAGCTGCACGACGTCGTTCACGTGCTCGGCGAGCAGGCGGAAGCGCGCGTCGGATGCGGCGAGGCGCTGCACCATCCGATGCTCCTCCGTCACGTCGCGCCACGCTGCGGTGACGAGCCCGCCCGGGATCGGCACCACGCGCGTGTCGTAATGGCGATCCGTGCCCGTGACGCGGTTGACGTAGTGGAAGGCGTCGAGGATCGTCGTCTCCCCCTCATCGCAGGCACGGGCGTACACCTCATAGAGCCCGGTCCCGGCAGCACCCGGCTCGAATTCCGACACCAGCATCCCGTCGAGCTCCGCCGCGCGCCGGCCGTATTCCCGGCAGGCCGCCCGATTGGCGTGCAGGCAGCGGAAGTCCACGATCGTGCCCGCGGCGTCGCGCACCGGCTCGAGCAGGACCTGCGAATCGAGCAGGGCGTCGGCCATCAGCCGCCGGAGGGTCTCCTCCCGGAGCGCCTCCTCCCGCGCGGCGACGAGGTCATCGACCAACACCATGCCGCCGGTGAATCCGGTGGGCGCCCCCGCCGCGTCGCGATGGACGGTGAGCGTCGTCTTCACCCAGCGGTACCCGCCGTCGCGGGTGCGCATCCGCAGCGTGAATCCACCCTGGGCCTCGGCCTCGGGATCGCCGGCGTACAGCCGGTCGCGCCGCTCAGCCGACCACGCCATGTCGTCGGGGTGGACGAGGTCGGACATTCTGGTCCCCACGATCTCCGCAGGGCGCCATCCGAGCGCACGCGAGATCGATGGCGCCACCCACGTCACCACGCGATCGGGACCCGCCGAGTACACGATGTCGGAGGCCGTCTCCGCAAGCACCCGGAAGCGCTCTGCCAGCTCCACGCCAGCCGGAGCCGACGCGCGATCCGGGAGTCCCGCGTTACCCGATCGACACAAGCCCTCGTCCAGATGCACGTTCCCTCCTTCGGACGCGTCAACCTGATGTAACAAAGGGTACTGCCATCCGATACACCTGTTGACGCACTACCCGAAACGCTCGTGCGGACCCCCACCCACGCCGGTCGGGCGCCAGCGCCCCAGCCGCTGTGGGTCGGGCGCAGCGGCGCGCGGGGCTCTCGCCCATCCCCCCTGCCCGCCGCCTGCGACGTTGGGGCTCCACGTCACGAGGAGGGCCACCATGGCCGATACCGCACCGTTCACGGACCGCCTGCGCGCCTTCGCGCACATGGTCATCGGGGGCGACCACAACGTCCGCAATCACCTGTCCGTCACCGGCCCGTCCGACGACGTCGCGGCGTACGTCAGGCACGCGCGGGTGACGACC